>JBAYZV010000052.1:0-11284 GCA_041672325.1 Candidatus Izemoplasmatales bacterium | reverse complement strand
ATGTTGAAGCGATAATTAGTGATTTAATTTCAGGAAAAGTAGTTAACCAGAAGACTTTAATTGATGATTTAGCAAAATTACTATCTTGTAAGCATTCGCTAAAGGCTAATCATTATATTTCTTCAATTGAAGCAAATCAACTGTTAAATGATTTGCGTAAATGTGAAAGGCCTTTTACATGTCCTCATGGTAGACCGATTATTGTAGATATAAGTCATCGTCAAATCGAATATTGGTTTAATCGGGTTTTATGATGTGCGATTTAATTATGATTGTTGGCCCAACAGCTGTTGGAAAAACAAATTTGAGTATAGAATTAGCTAAAGTTTTTGATGGAGAAATTATAAACGCAGATGCTATGCAATTTTACAAAGGATTAAACATTGGTACTGCAAAAATTAAAGAAGATCAAAAGCAGGATATAGTTCATCATTTACTAGATTTTTTAAACCCTGAAGAAGCTTTTTCTGTAGTTGAGTATCAAAAACTAGTACGAGAAAAGGTTGAAGAAATCAAAAGGAAGAAAAAATGTCCTATAATCGTTGGTGGGAGTGGTCTATATTTAAGCTCAATAATTGATGATTATAAATTTTTTGGTAAAGAACGTGATAGTGTTTTGAATGAAAAATATCTTGATTTTTCAACTGAAGAATTGGCTAAAATGCTTTTGGATACTAAACCATTATTAGCTAAAAAATGTGATTTATCAAATCGTAGAAGAGTTTTAAGAGCTTTAGAAAAAAATGATTCTGATGTTCAAAAAGAATTAAAACCTTTTTATGATAATGCAGTAATAATAGGTCTTGAAACAGAAAGAAACCTTTTATATAAAAGAATTGATTGTCGTGTTGATGAAATGATTAATTCTGGTTTAGAAAAAGAAGTCAAAAGTTTATATGATAGAAATATCGTGGGGCAATCAGTTCAAGCAATTGGATACAAAGAGTTTTATGAGTATTTTGAAGGTAATTATTCTAAAGAAAAAACCATCGAACTTATTAAAAGAAATTCTAGACGTTATGCAAAAAGACAAATGACTTGGTTTAAAAATAAAATGAATGTTACTTGGTTTAATGTGAATTTTGATAATTTTTCTAATACAATTGAAGAAATTACTAAATATATAAAAAAAATAAGTTGAGAAATGTCTCAACTTATTCTTTATTTTTTCGGATATGGCCAGTTTTCAAAACCGCCACTTAGAATATATACAGTATGAAATCCTTTTTTCATTAGTTTTCTTCCAACTGCTTTTACAATACCTTTGTCCTGGTTAGCATAAATGAATACCGGTTGGTCAGCACGAAGCAGATGCATACTTTGGAAAACAGTACGTTTAGGAAAGTTTCTACTGCCATTAATTCTTTCTTTAGTAAATTCTTCTTTAGATCTAATATCTATAAGTTGACCTTTTCGCATATTAGCTCTAAAATCTTCAGGTACTAAGTAAGTTGCTTTTATCCCTTTTGAATTACGCCAAAAAGCAATTACTAATCCGATTCCTACACCAAGGATGATTGGTATGATATAATCAGTAACTTTAAATTCTGCTAAAAACATATTTTTCACCTCTAAATTACGTCATTAATATTATAGTAGAGATGAAATCTATTGTCAATAAGACAATTTTGTATTATAATATCTTTTGTTATATAATATATTAGGAGTGAAAAGATGATTACAACGAATGATTTTAAAACTGGAGTTACGATTCTTTATGAAGATAGTATTTATCAAGTTATCGAATTCCAACATGTAAAACCTGGTAAAGGCGGCGCTTTTGTCAGATCGAAATTAAGAGATTTAAGAACTGGTGCAGTTATTGATAAGACTTTTAATGCTGGCATTAAAGTAGAAACTGCAATGATTGATAAATCAGAAATGCAATACTTATACAAAAGTAATGATACTCATGTGTTTATGAATATGGAAACTTATGAACAAATTGAATTACATGAATCAAAACTTGAGAGTGAACTTTTTTATCTTGTAGAAGGTATGAGCATAACAATTATATCTTATGGTTCAGAAATTTTAGGAATTGAATTACCTGAAAAAGTAACATTAGAAGTAATTGAAACTGCTGGTGGCGCTAAAGGAAATACTACCTCAAACGCTACTAAAGAAGCTTTAACAAATACAGGATTAAGATTGTCTGTTCCTCTTTTCATTAATGAAGGTGAAAAGATTGTTGTATCAACTGCTACTGGTAAATACGATACCAGAGCTAAGTAATATAAAGGGAGTGATTTTTTTTGGAAGTTAGTCAGTCGTGGCTGTTGTTCGGGACCGTTAGTTTTAGTCCAGCATTGTTGATCTTAATGATTGGACTGTTGCTAGTATCGGCATTCTTTTCAATGACTGAAACTGCTTATTCCTCAGTTGGTAGATTGAGGATGAAGACTTTAGTTGAATTAAAAAAACCAGGATCAAAGAAAGCCTTATGGATAGTAGATAATTTTGATAAAACATTAACTACACTTTTGGTTGGAAATAACCTAGCTAATATTGCTTTAGCTACGGTTAGTGTGCTTTTATTTAAAGGGCTGTTTAGTGGAATTGAAGACCCAGAAACAGCTGATACAGTTATTAGTTTAATGAATACAGGAGTTATGACTATCATAATTCTAATTTTTGGAGAAATCTTACCAAAGAGTGCTGCGAAGAGTAATTCTGAACATATAGCACTATGGGAATCAAAGATTATTTATTTCTTAATAAAAGTATTGACGCCAATCACATATCCATTTTTGCTGTTAAATAGAACTGTCACCAGAAGAATTGATAATGATAATAAAATCAGTGTTACAGAATCTGATCTTGAGACAATTATTGACACTATGGAAGAAGAGGGTTCAATTGACGGTGAGGAAGCTGATATGTTACAAAAAGTTTTAGACTTATCAGAAATCACAGTGGAAGAAATCATGACTCCACGAGTTGATATGATCGCTGTTGAAGTAAATGATGATATAAAAACAATCACGGAGATTTTCTTTAAAAACAAATTTTCGCGTTTACCAGTATATGACACTAATACAGATAATATTATTGGTGTTTTATCTGAGCGAGATTTTTATACCAAATTAATCAAAGAACAAAACATTAATATTCGTAGGATGATTAGACAACCATTATTTATCCCAACATCAACAAAGGTTGATGCTTTGATTGAATTACTACAAACACAAAATATGCATTTAGCAATTGTTGTAGATGAGTATGGTGGAGTTGATGGTATTGTTACAATGGAAGACGCTCTTGAAGAGTTAGTTGGAGAAATCTATGATGAACATGATGATATTACTGAACCTGTAATTAAACAAGATGATTATACTTATTTAATTAATGCTGATTATGATATTGAAGACCTATTTGAAGATTTAAATTTAGGTAAACCTCCTGTTTCTGATTCTACAAGTGTTGGCGGTTGGTTATTTGAAATGTTCCAAGATATACCTGAAGTTGATGAAGAAATTGAGTATGAGGTTAGGTATAATCAGGAATATGATGATTTAAGCGAATTAATTAATGAAGAAAAAGCTGTTTTGGTATTTAAGATTCTTTCAGTAACAAAAAGAAGGATAAAAACAGTGTTATTAAAAATAAATGTAATTGAAAGCCAAGAATAAGTGAGGAATTGCTGCCTCACTTTTTTAAAAATTAGCAAAGAAAGCGGCAAATAATATGGAAAGATTACAAAAAATAATCGCTAAAGCAGGAATTGCTTCTCGGAGAAAAGCTGAAGAATTAATTACTTCTGGGCGCGTTAAAGTTAATGGAGTTATTGTTAAAGAGTTAGGAACAAAAGTAAGTTCTGCTGATGAAGTTGAAGTTGATAATAAAAAGATTCTCGTTCAAGAACGAGTTTATTTTGTATTATATAAACCAAGCGGTTATATTTCAACAACAGATGATCAATTTGATCGTCAAGCAGTTGTTGATTTAATACATGAGAAAGAACAAGTTTTCCCTATTGGGCGTCTGGATTATGATACATCAGGTGTTTTGATTATGACTAATGATGGTGACTTTGCTAATATGTTAATGCATCCAAAGTATAAAATAGAAAAAGAGTATTATGCTAAGATTACTGGGCTTTTTAGAAAAGAGTCTTCCTATAAAATAGCAAAAGGCTTAATTGTTGATGGAGAAAAACTTCAACCTGCAAAGATTAAGAATGTAAAATATGATGATAAAAAAGAAAATACATACTTAAATATTATTATTACTGAAGGTAAATATCATCAAGTTAAAAATATGTTTCACTCATTAGGTCATGAAGTTGTCAAATTAAAAAGAGTTAGATATGGCTCTATTACGTTAGATGGACTTTATGAAGGTCAATATCGTACACTTAAACCTCATGAAATTAAAACACTCTATAACCTTGTCAATAACAAATAATTTATTAATAAGATTAGAATGAATTTTTATTAAACTAACTTAAGAAATTTGTGGTTAAATTGGAAAAATATGGTATAATGTTAAAAGGTTATAGGAGGTAATTATGGTTTATCACGCTTTAGCTATCGATGGACCGGCAGGAGCTGGCAAATCTACAGTAGCGAAAACTTTAGCCAAAAAACTTAAATATGTATATATTGACACTGGTGCTATGTATCGTGCAACAACATATAAAGCTTTAAGCTTAGAAGTAAATCTTAATGATCCTGATGCATTTGATTTTTTAGATAGCACAGAGTTTATATTTAGAAACGGCGAGTTATATATGGATTCTGTCAATATGACTAGTCTTAATCGCTTAAAAGAAGTCAGTGATAACGTGTCTTTAGTCTCTTCACATATTCCAGTAAGAAATAAACTGGTAAATCTACAAAAAGAAATAGCTGCTAATAATAATGTTGTTATGGACGGAAGAGATATTGGTACTGTGGTCTTGAAAAGCGCTGAATTAAAAGTGTTTTTAACAGCTTCTGTGGAAGTAAGGGCTAAACGTCGATATGACGAGTTAGTTTCTTTAGGTAATAAAGTAGATTTAAAGAGTTTGGAAAATGATATTAAACGACGAGATGCTTATGATTCTAGTCGAAAATATAATCCGCTAAAGCAAGCTGATGATGCTATATATATCGATACTTCTGACAAAAATATTGATGAAGTAAGCGATCTATTATACAAAAAATTTATGGAGATAGTTGACAAAGGAGAATTTTAGTATGGACATTTATAGCGAAAACAATATGTATACCCCTAGAGTAGGAGATATAGTTACTGGTACTGTTGTTAAAGTTAACAAAGAAGAAGTATTGGTAGATATTAACTACGCTTGTGAAGGTGTGATTTACAAAGATTATTTAAGTCTTGATAAATTGCAAAGTGCACAAGAACTTTTTAAAGAAGGCGACAAAATCAAAGTTAAAGTTACTCAGTTTAAAAAAGGGGATGAATCCGATTCGCTATTATTATCACGCATTGACATCCTTAAAAACGAACGACAAGAAGAAGTAAGAGATTCATTAGTTGTTGGTAATGATTATGATTTTAAAGTTAAAAAGAGTGTTAAAGGTGGACTAATTCTTGAACACAAAGGAATAGAAGCCTTCTTACCTGAAAGTTTAATATTTATCCAAGAAGAAGAAAGAAACAAAGACGCTTTAGTAAATAAAACAATTAAAGCTAGAATTATTGAAATTACTAAAGAAAGAAATCGCGATAAAATAACAGTTAATCGTAAACAATTAGTTTTTGAATCATTGAAAAATCAGGAAAAAGAAGAATTAGCTGTTCTTGAAGAGTCATCAGTTGTAAAAGTTAAAATTGAAAGATTAGCCGAATATGGTGCTTTTGCAAAAATTAGCGATCATGTAGATGGTTTGATTCATATTTCTGAGATTTCTCACTATCATGTTAAAAACGTTGAGAATTTTCTTAATGTTGGTGATGAATTAGATGCAAAAATTATCAAAATAAAAGGGAAAAAAGTAAGTTTATCATTAAAAGCATTGCAACCCACACCTTGGGAACATTTTTTAACTAATCATAAAGTTGGAGACAAAGTTGAAGCGAAAGTGATTAGAAAAATGCAATATG
Source organism: Candidatus Izemoplasmatales bacterium (assembly GCA_041672325.1). GTDB lineage: Bacteria > Bacillota_I > Bacilli_A > Izemoplasmatales > Hujiaoplasmataceae > UBA2289. Next base: position 5,230 of record JBAYZV010000052.1, on the reverse strand, counting down.
GTATGTTACTTGAAGTAGAAAAAGAAATCACTGGTTTATTAAATCGCTATGATTATTCATGGAATCCAAATGAAAATTTAGCCGGTGACGTTGAAGTTGGTAGTACATTAGAAGTGAAAATCACTTCTATAGATAATAAGAAACAACAATTTACTTTATCAAAGAAACATTTAGATTATAATCCTTGGGCTGATTTAAAACTTAAAAAAGGCGAATTAGTAAGCGCAACTGTTTTAAGAATAGAAGAAAAAGGCGCAATTGTTGGGGTTGAAGAAGTTGAAGGTTACCTTCCAATTGGTGAGATTTCTACTGAAAGAATCAATCGTGTTGAGGATGTATTAAAAGTTGATCAAATCATTACTGTAGAAGTATTGGATTTTTATCCAAAAGATTGGAAATTAACAGTTTCTATGAAAAGTATTCTAGATAAGAAAAATCGTGCTGTATATGAACAACAACTACAAGAAAATGTTAGTTCAGATCAAAGTTTAAGAGATTTATTTAAAAATTATAAAAAATAAAGCGTGGTGATAATATGTTACCAGTTGTAGCGATAGTTGGTAGGCCAAATGTTGGTAAATCAACACTTTTCAACCGTATTGTTGGAGAACGAAAATCAATAACTGATGACCAACCAGGAATTACAAGAGATAGAATTTATGCTCAAGGGTCTTGGTTAAATAAAAATTTTACCGTGATTGATACAGGGGGCATCGAGATAAACGATGCACCTTTTTTAACTGAGATTAAAGCTCAAGCTGAAATAGCCATCACTGAAGCTGATGTTATTATTTTTGCTGTTGATGGTAAAAGTGGGTTAGTTCCTAGTGATAGAGATGTAATGCATATTTTATATCAATCAAAAAAACCTGTAATTATTGCTGTAAACAAAGTTGATACACAAAAATATGCAGATTCCTTATATGACTTTTATGAATTAGGCGCAACTAGAATTATGAATATTTCATCTATTCATGGAATTGGTATTGGTGATTTGCTTGATGAAGTTGTAAGTCATTTTCCAGAAAAAGAAACTCAGGATTATGATGAAGATACAATAAAGATTTCGGTAATTGGTCGGCCTAATGTTGGAAAATCTTCATTGACTAATTCTTTGTTAGGCTATGACAGAGTTATTGTTTCTAATATTGAAGGTACAACTACAGATTCTGTAGATACCCCATTTACAATTGATGGAGAGAAGTATGTAGTTATCGATACTGCGGGGATGAGAAAACGTGGTAAAATCTATGAAAATATCGATAAATACGCTAATTTAAGAGCGATGCAAGCGATTGATCGAAGTGATATCTGTTTAATGATGATTGATGCAACTACAGGGATTGTAGCTACTGATAAGAACATTGCTGGTTATGCAATTGAAAGTAAGAAATCTTTGATAATTGTTGTTAATAAATGGGATGCTATTGAAAAGACTGATAAAACTATGCATGAATGGGAAGAAAAAATCAGAGCTGAATTTCGATTTTTATCATATATTCCTATAGTATTTTTATCAGCTAAGACTAAGTCAAGGATTCATACTTTATTTCCATTATTAAAAACATGTTATGAAAATTATACAAGAAGAGTATCAACTTCATTATTAAATGAAGTCATACAAGAATCAATGATTATCACTCCTCCTAAGGAGCATAATCATAAACGTATAAAAGTTTATTATGCAACTCAAGTTAAGACAAAATGCCCTACTTTCGTGTTATTTGTTAATGATACTAATGCTTTACATTTTTCTTACCAACGGTTTATAGAGAACAGAATACGTGAGAATTTCGACCTTTTTGGCACTCCGATATCGATTATTTTAAGAAATCGTGAATAAATTCATTAAAAAAAGCATTTTTTTCGCTAAATGCCTTGCTTTTTCGAATTATAAGTTTTATAATTAGCATATCTTTAAAAGGAGGAAATAAAGAATATGAACAAATCAGAATTAGTTGCAAGAATTGCTGACTTAGCAGAATTATCAAAAAAAGATGCTGAAGCTGCTTTAAATTCTACTGTATTAGCTATCCAAGAAGCATTAGTAAAAGGTGAAAAAGTGGTATTAACTGGTTTTGGAACTTTTGAAGTTAAACAACGTAAAGCTAGATCTGGACATGATCCAAGAACCGGAGAAACAATTCATATTCCAGCATTGAATGCACCTACTTTCAAGGCAGGAAAAGTTTTAAAAGAAAAAGTTCGTTAATCTTTTTTAACGATAGAGCTAAAACTATACAAGGTTTTAGCTTTTTTTTTGTAAAAAAAAGACTTAAAATTAATTAAGTCTTTTTGTTTTTATTAAAGGCCGATTACTCCATAAATAGCTAAAACATAGAGTAGCCATGATAGAAAGTTGTTTAAGAAGTGAACACCATAGACAACATAGATATTTTTATTTGATTTCCAGTAAATATAACCGAATACTAAGCCCATGAATACATATGGAATAGCTTGAATGAAGTCTCCATAACTAATAACATGCATTAAACCGAAGATTAAACCTGTCATTACAATAGCTACTTTATAATTGCTTCTTGGTTCAATAAAATTATAAATGACTTTTCGGTAAACAACTTCTTCAACTATTGGTGTTACTACACAAAGTAACAAGAATAAGAAGAAGAGATTTAATGGGTTATTATTAAACAATGATTGAATTGTCATTTCATTTTGTGAAGTTTCAGAAACGCCTACAGCAGTAAGAATTAGGTTTGCGATAATTAAGGCAAAATAGACATATGCGAAACCACCTAAAATTTGTAAAATGTTGTGTTTAGGGTTTGCTTTAAAAGCAATCCAATTTTTCTTAAAATTGATTTTATCAATGTAGAATATTCCTGCAGCGACTATAGATATTGATAAAAGTGAAGCTAAAGTGTAAAACATCGAAGGGGCATCAGCTTCAACACTAGTGCTGATTTCTATTGGTTCAATATTTGAAAATAATTTTTCATCAATAGTAAATGTTTTATTTGGTTCAAAGTTTTCTTCAGTAAAGTAGAATGTGCCAATTAATACATTTTCTTTATCAAAAAAATCAATTTTAGTTCTAAAAACAGGTATAACTTTTGTGTATTCATTTTTGAATGTACCTGTTACAAGAACTATATACTGGTTTGTTTCATCTACTAAACCAGTTGATGAATTAATGTTTTCTTCAACACTAAAAATTATTGGATTTGGATTTGAAATAGCTTCTATGCTTTCTTCTAAATAGGAATAATTAGCAGATAGTATTAATGGAACAACGAAAGCTGTTAAAATTTGAACTAAGATATAAACCATAATAATAAAACCGTTTCGTTTATCTTCTTTTGCTCGTTCATAAAAATCATTTGCGTAATCATTATTTATTGTAGTTTTTTTTGTGATTAATTCTTGTTCGATTTTTGGATCTTTATCGAATAAATCATCATAGTCATTCATAAAGTTATCACCTCGTTACAAGTATTATAAACGAAAGTTGATATTTTGTATAGTTAAAATATTAGTAAAATAGATGTTGGTTACATTGACAAAAACGGATTGTTTAGTATAATAAGATATGTATAGAAAGCGGGGAACAGAGCATGTCAAAAAAATCTTTTGCAATAATCGGGGTTGGTCGATTCGGACTTGCCTTAATTGAAGAATTGGTTAATCTTGATGCGGATGTCTTGGTTATAGATAAAAACTTTGATAAAATCGAAAAAATTGCTAAGACAGTCACAAATGCTGTATGTTTAGATTCTACAGATATTGAGGCTTTAAGAGAAATTGGGATAAATAATTATGATACTGTAATTATAGCTACTGGGATGAATGTTGATAATTCAATTCTTACTACGTTAATTCTAAAAGATTTAGGTGTTAATGAAATCTACGTTAAGGTTCAAAGTGAATATCATGCACGAGTAGTAGAAAAATTAGGCGTTGATCAAGAACATCTTGTTTGGCCTGAACAAGCAACTGGAAAGCGTTTAGCAACAATTTTAATATCAGGTAATTTTTTGGAGTATTTACAATTAGATAAGGATTACTCTTTTATATCAACTTCAGTTACTAAGAAAATGATTGGTAAAAATTTAATGGAATTAGACACTCGTAAGAGTTTTGGAATAAACATTGTAGCTGTGAGAAGAAATAATCAGATATTAATACCTAGTTCCCAAACACCTTTTGAGCCAGATGATGAAATCTTACTGGTTGGCCGAAATGACCTAATTGAAAAATTTACCCAATGGTTAAAACAGAAGAAGTTTATGGGATAAGTTAAGAATTTGTTTCTTAACTTTTTTAATATTAGAGATGAAAGAAATTATAATAGCTAGTGCAAATCCTGGCAAAATAAAAGAGTATCAAAACGCTTTAAATGATTATAAACTTTATTCAATGATAGATTTAGGTGTGAATGTTGAAATTGAGGAAACTGGTATTACGTTTCAAGAAAATGCATTAATCAAAGCAAAAGCATTATATGATTTATATCAAAAACCAGTTTTAGCTGATGATTCTGGTATCATCGTTAAATCTCTACCTAACGAATTAGGGGTTAAATCAAAACGTTTTTCAAAAGAAGAAAGTGATGAAGAAAATATCAGATTATTATTAAAAAAACTTAAAAATAAAATTGATCGTAGTGCGTATTTTATAACGGTTATTTGCCTTTATATTAATCCTTTCGATATCAGATATTTTGAAGGTAGAACAGAAGGCTTAATTATTGAACATCCACGTGGGAAAAATGGTTTTGGTTATGACCCTATTTTTTTAGTGAACGGAACAGATAAAACCTATGCAGAACTAAATCTAAATGAAAAACAAAATTTGTCACATAGAGGTAAAGCAATAACTAAATTGATAAGGAATTTGGAATAAATGAGAATACTTATTTTTAGTGATAATCATGGAGAAAGGTATAATATCGATAGAATAATTAAACAATGGATACCTCTTGATAGAATCATATCACTTGGAGATTCGGAAATGAGTGAGAATGAATTAAGTAATTTAGAGATAATTGGTGTAAAAGGAAATTATCCTTTTGAACCAAAATTTCCCACTGAACTTAATTTTAATTTCGAAGGAGTTAATTGTTTTTTTACTCATGGGCATCACTATCATGTAAAAAGTGGGGTCTCGTCGCTTTTACAAAAAGCGTATTTAAATAAATATGACATTGTTGGATTTGGTCACACACACCGCGTTTTTCTAGAAGAGATATCTGGTATTATTATGATTAATC
>JBAYZV010000051.1:0-11320 GCA_041672325.1 Candidatus Izemoplasmatales bacterium | reverse complement strand
AGAAGAATTAATTTCACTTAGAGCTTTAGATACGGATATTTATGAAAGTGATAAAAAAGCCTTCATTGATGAAGAAAACAAAAAATTAGCCGCAGATGCTAACTATGTTGTTCAAGAATTTGATCCGTTTAAGTATTATGATTCTAAATATCTTATTTATAGTCACCCTCAAGGTGAAGCTTTAGTACCTGAAGATGTTGTTAACTATTTAGTCAATGAAACTGGATTTGCGGCGATAGACTATGATCAAAATTACGTAAAAGTTGGTGCCGACAGAAAATATTTTAATATTTCTGATAAAATATTGTTAACTTCATTTTATGAGATTTGGTTTGATGGAGACGACGCTAATTTCGATGGTGTTGTTAACGAAGATGATGAAGAGTTTTATGGTCAATTAATGACAGACGAAGAAGGAAAATATGTATATTCAGCTTCTTTAAAAAGAATGAAATCAAAAGCAGTGGGACAAGTCACTGAAGTTAAATTCATTGTATCCGATGAAGATGGCGCGAAAATTGAAATAAGTGGTCTAATCATCATAACATAAAGAGATTTTAATTGAATTAATTGATGAAAATTAATATAATATAGGTATAAATGTCATATTAGAATATTCTTAAGGAGGAAAATATGAATATATTAAAAAAATCACTATTATTCTTTGTTTTTTTAATGGTGATAACATTAACAATAGCGTGTGATGGAAAAGCTGATCCAACAACAATCACCGCACCTATTACTAACAACACTACAGCTTCTGTAACAACAGGGGTAACAACGGATGTTACAACAGATAATTCTACAGGAGATTCTGTACCACAATTTGTAGGATTATTTACTAGTCAATCTTATTATATTGACTCTGATCCAGACTTTACTATCTTAGATGGTGTAACTGCCGTAGATGAAGAAGATGGCGATATAACTGAGTCGATTGAAGTGTATGGAAGATACTCACTTTCTAGAACAGGATCATATGAAGTTTATGTGGGAGTAGAAGATAGTGATGGAAATTACATTGAAAGACTAGTTTCCATTAATGTTAAAGCACTTCAAGCTTATTCAATTCCAGATGAATTAACAACTGATGATATTACCATTTCATTATGGCATTCAAACGGAGCTTCAATTGAAGCGGCTTTGAAAAAATATGCATTAGAATTTCAAGAAATTTACCCGAATGTAACAGTAGATGTTGTTAAAGCTGCTAGTAGTTATGATGTTTTAAGACAAAATACTGTTAATGCAATTACAGCTGGTACACTACCAAATATTGTTCAAGGTTATCCTGACCATGTTATGGAATATATCGATAATGATGCTGTTATTCAATTAACACCATATATTTATAATCCTATTCACGGATTTAATCCTGATGTGGAAGAAGAATCATTCATGGATATCTTATTGAGTTATCGTCGTGAAAATTCGCAATACACTCCAGACGGTGAATACTATTCATTACCTTTCAATAAATCAACAGAAGTAATGATTTATAATAAGAACATTATGGATGCTTTAATTGAAGAAGGAACAATTACTGAAGTACCTTCAACTTGGCAAGATTTATTCGCTATTGCTGATGATATGAAAAGAGTTGCGGTTGCAGACGGTGGAGTTATTGATCAAATAGTAGAGGTATTAAATCAATCAACAAATACAGCTGTCAAAAAAACACCAGAACAAGTCGCAAAAATTAAAAGTGATTTTGTTGCCATTGCTTACGACTCACCTGCAAATGCTTTTATCACTATTTCTAGACAATGGGGTGGACAATATACAGGACTAAGTGGTGATAGAAAAGGAACGCTTCTTTTTGATAACGCTCAGACTATTGCTGGATTAGGATATTTCTTTGATAACCGCTATATAGCTGGCGAAGGTGGTGCTTTCACTATTCCTTCTACATTAGGAACAGAGTATGCATCAGACGGTTTTAAAACAGGACAAGTAGCAGTAACTTTCGGCTCAACTGGTGGTGCTAGATATAACACGCCAACAGAAGTAACTATTGGTGATGAAGTTGTTGCAGCTTTTGAATATGGAACTAATCCAATGCCATATAATAAAGAATTACCTGGAAATAGAGCAGCAATACAACAGGGAACTAACCTTTCTTTAACTTCAGCTGGGACTGACCAACAAAAGTTAGCGTCTTGGTTATTCTTAAAATATTTAACAAGTAAAGAAGTTCAATTAGACTTTGCGCTAATCACTGGATATTCTCCAGTAAGAACAAGTGTTTATTCTGAACCTGGTTACTTAGAATTTACAAGCGGATTAGACTCTTTGGGAAATACATTAGGTGGAGAAGACTTAATGAAATCAAGAGTAGCTAATGCAGCAGCTTTACAAAAAGAGTATATGTTCTATGATCAAGCATTTGTTGGGTCTTCAGATACAAGAACCGCAGTTGAAGATGCTTTCGGTCGTATAATTCTAGCTACTAAAGGAAGCAACAAAGATGATACTATAGACGCCGCTATTCAAGCAGCTATAGATTCTGCATCACAGGTTATCAATTAATTTTTAAAAATTAATTTATAAATATAAGATTTATTATTCTTAAAAAGGAGGAATAAGATGAAATTCAACAAGAAAGTTTTAAGTTTTATTTTCATCGCAGTATTTGCTATGGTTTTAGTAGCGTGCGGTGGAAAGACGACAGAAGGCCCTACTACAGAAGGCCCTACTACGACAGATGGATTGACAACAACGGTTTTCTCAATGGATGCAGCTGTAGCGGCGTTAGAAGCCCACTATAGCGATACTTTGATGGATGATAACTATTTAGTTAATGAAAATTTAACTTTAGTGTCTGAAATTGCTGGGGCTACAGTAACTTGGGCTAGTAGTAAACCTGAATATGTTACAAATGCAGGTGTTATTACTAGACCAACGAAAACTATAGGCAATCAAACTTCTGTTTTGACAGCTACGCTTACTTACGGTGATGAAAGTGAAGAAGTTGTATTCTTTGCTACTGTAGCAGCTTTAGCTGAAAAAACAGGTGCTGAAATTGCAACAGAAGTATTCTTAATAGCTATGGCTTTCCCAGAAAAAGATGCTTGGAATTCTGCTGACTCTTTGATTCTTTTAGATGAAGTTGCAGATAAAGATGGGACAAAACATACTATTACTTGGACTAGTACTCGTCCAGATGTAATTTCTTTAGACGGTACAATAGTTCAACAAGAATCCGGAGCTGTAGAAGTTACATTAACTGCTTCATTTACAGTGAACGATGAAGAGTTTACTGCTTCACATGTTTTCAACGTAGCTATTTTACCTGCACTAGATGGTACAGTAACTACAATCGCTGATGCTCTAGCATTAGGATATGATAAATATGTTAAATTAGAAGATATGACAGTAACTGCTATTCATGATGGTAATAGTATATTCTTCACTGATGGAGTAACTATGTTATATGTATACTCTCCAACATATACAGTAGAAGTTGGAAAAGTATATGATATATATGGCTTAACAGCAGATTACTATGGTGCTCCTCAATTAGCTGGATCAAATACTCATCCATTATTAGCTCTTCCTACTGATGGAGAAGTTAAAACAGCAATTGTACATGAGGCAGAAAGTGTTGAATATATCATTGAAAATTCAAATCAACCTTCTACAACTAACCCTCATGAATATAAAACTTATTCTGTTACAGCTAGTGTTTATTATAATGACGCTTGGGGTAACTATTCATTATTCTTAGTTCCTACAGATTATGATTTTAGCGCTCCATTACAAAAAGGCGCTACACAACCTAATGGGAATGCAATCATGATTTATTATCCATCCAATGATGAAGCTTTAAGATCATTCCATGGATTAGAAGTAACTCTAGATATTACAATGCAAGGTTATAGAACAGATAAATATGTATTCTATGCAAACTATTTTGGAACTTCAGATGATGTAAAATTCTTCTTTGAAACAGATCAAGATGCTTTAAATGCTGGTTTCAATGGTTTAGATTTGCCTAAATATGTTCTTGAAGATACAACGGTTGAATTACCTGAAACATTCTTCAATGACATTACAATGACATATTCAAGCACTGATGCAGAAATAGATGCTACTACAGGTGAAATTACAGTCGCTGACGTTAATACTTATAAAGAAATTACTCTTTCTGTTACAGCAACTTATAATGAAACTTCAGAAACAAGAGATTTCGTAATTCCTTTGGGTATTCCAGCTAAAACTGATATCGCTACAGCATTAGAATCTGAAAGCGGATATTTATTTAATATAGATGGTACAGTAGTTGCTGGTGGATATTACAACTTATTCTTTATCCAAGATTCAACTGGAAATATAGCTCTTTATGTAAGTGGTGATGACTTAGCTACATTAGAAGCTAATGTTGGTAAAGTTGTTAACGTAGTTGGTTCAAAAGACGTTTACAACGGTTTGAATCAATTAAAAGTTAAGCAACTTACTGTAACAACTGACGAACCTATTACTATTGATGCAACTAATATTGATACAGCTGCTACTCTAGGCACAGATGATTTAGAAGCTTATCAAGGTAAGTTAGTGGAATTAACAAATATGGTTATTGTTGACGTTTATAAAGATAAATACAATAACTTAGAATTTACATTGGAAAGATTAAATGATGGCGAAATCATCAAATTAAAATGGGATTCTCGTTATGCATTACCTACTGATGTTAATACATCGATTTCTGAACTAGAAGTTGGAGACAAAGTAGATGTTGTTACTGTTTTATCATGGTACAATGGACCTCAACTTGCAGTAGTTACAACAATTGATGTTACTGTATCTGCTTTAACAGATCAAGAAATTGTGGATTTAGATGTTAAGTACTTTGGTGATGAATTGAAACTTACTGAAGATTTATCATTAATTGGTGACTTTGGAAGTATAATCACAGTTGAAAATATCTTTGGTAACGCAGTAAATTACCTAGATTTCACAACAACAGCTGGTACTTTAGAAGTTACTCAACCTATAGGTAAATTAGTAACTGGTACTTTGACTCTTAAATTTACAAGCAACGCAGTTAGCGAAACATCTATCGTAGAAGTTTCAATTGCGGGAACTGAATTACCAATTATTTCTGAATTATTCATATCAGAATATGGTGAAGGTTCTTCAAATAATAAATGGTTAGAAGTTTATAACGGTACAGGTGCTGATGTAAACTTAACTGGATATTCATTTAAATATTATAGTGGTGGAGCTACAGCTGCTTCAGTAACATTTGAATTATCAGGTGTTTTAGCTAATGGTGATGTTTATGTTATTACAACAGATCAAGCAAAAACTGAAATTAAAGCTCTAGCTGATGCAATTTTACCATATCCAAGTGTTGTTCACTTTAATGGTGACGATGCAGTTGAATTTTTAAATGGTGAAGTAGTAATTGACGTTATTGGTGAAGTTGGCGATGACCCAGGTACTTCATGGACAGTTGGTACAGGAGCTACAGCTGAATTTACATTAGTAAGAGATAAATCAGTTATAGCTGGAAACACTGTATTTACAGCTGATGAATGGAATGTTTTACCTTTAGACACAATCACAAACATTGGCGTACATACAACTGATGACCCTGTTTTAACTGATGCAGAAGTTGTTGGAATCGATCGTTCTTCATTAGATTATGATCAATATGTATACGCTGACGCTGAAATCACTTTACCATTAGTTGGAGCTTATGGTTCAACTATTTCTTGGGTAGAAATTACTGATGACGGTGATAACGCTACATTAGCTACTAACGTATTGTCATTAAACGCAGTTAGCTCTGATGCAACAGTAGTTATAGAAGCTACATTTACAAAAGGTGAAGTTACTGAAAAATCACTTTATACATTCTATTTAGTTGGCGCAACAGATATTGAAAGAGTTGCTGCTGACAAACAAGAATTAATCGATTTAGAATTAGATGAAGATTTATATGTTGCTGCTGACAGAACGTTACCACTAACAGGTTCTCAAGGCTCAACGATTGCATGGGCGATTACAACTGACGCTGACTTAATGGCTACATTAAACACAACTAAAGACGTAGTATCATTCTTAAATGCTACTGAAGCAGAATCTACTGTAGTTTTAACTGCAACTATTACTTATGGCACTGCAAGCGATCAAGCAACTGTTACTTATAGTTTAAAAGCTTATCCGCTTGTTGACTTAGGTGATTTTGCAGATCAAACTATTGGTGAAATTGTAGTTGTTAAAGGTTACGTTTTTGGAATTATTGAATTTGGGTTCTTTATTGAAGATGCAACTGGAAAATTATATGTTAATGATTCTAATCATTCATACAATTTAGGAGATGAAGTATTCTTAACAGGTAAAGTTGCAGTATATAAAGGTTCTTATCAATTATCAAATCTACTAGAAAAACCAGCTGCTCTAACTACTGATAATGATGTAACTCAAACTGCATTAGATTATGTTCATGGAGAAACTGAATTAGTTTCAGGAGAAACATATACAATAGTAGGAACTGTAGCTATTGAAGGAACTTACAATAATGCTTATATTTATATTAATGAAACAGATAAATTCGAAATTTATTACAAATCACCAGCTGATTCTGTTACAGCAATCAAAGATATGGTTGGAAAAACAATTGCTGTAGAATTAATATATTATAACGATAATACAGTATTTATTTACATGGGAGCAGCAGTTGACATAGAAGAAATTACAGTTGTTGAAGATTTCACTGACTTTTATGTTAAAACTGATACTATCAATTATGATTTAGCAGAAGGCGATATGGTTAAATTGACTGGTGTCGTAACTGGTAATTCATATGATGGATTATTCATTCAAGATGCTAATGGTGTTGGGTTCTTCTTATATAGACCTGCTTTCGATAGCTCTATGAATGTTGGTGACAAGGTAACTTATTTTGGCACAATTAGTTCTTATAATGGTGCTAGACAATTAGCATCAGGTGCTGGATTAATTGAAGTTGTTTCAACTGGTAACGATTTAATCGTTACCAGTGTGACAGCTGATGCTATAGATGCATTTGCGATGGCTGATGCAGGCACATTATATAGTTTTGGTGAATTTACTTTAGTTGAAATTAGTGGAAGCACTATGAAATTAGGTTATACATTAGCTGATGGAGTTACCACAGGTACTGTTAACATTCTATATTATACAAACTGGAGCGATCTAAAAGCTATAGCTGCTAACTATACAATTGGTGATACTTTACCAGAAGTTGAATTTATAGTTTATAATTTTAAATCTGATTTAATCCAACTAGATGTTGTTTCAGTTAATTTTTTAGATGCAGAATCAGTAGGATATGATAGTGCTTTACTACCTGAAACTTTAACAATGACTGAAGATTATGTATTACCAACTCCTGCGTTTGGTTCAACATTTACTGTTACAGCAGTTTCAACAACAATTGAAAATTATGTGGATGAAACTACAACTTTAGGAAAATTAATTTATGCAGCTCCTGCTGCTGACGTTACAGGAACTGTTACAATAACAGTTACTAAAGGAACAACAACAGAAGAAGTAGTAATTGCAGTAACAGTAAAAGCTCAAATAGTTGTTTTATATGAAACAGGATTTGAAACAGCTGAAGGTTTTGAACCTAGTACAGTATATAATGGGACTAAAACATATGGAAACTGGACAGTTGTTGAAGGAACAGTAACAACTACAGGCGCATCAGCTACAGATCAACAACTTCAAATGAGAGATTACAGTACAACAGAACAATCTTTCCCTTATACACAATATCTATCTACAGTTGCTTTTAATAATGTTAGATTAAGTACTTATAGTAATATATCAACTGGCTTCGAATTAGTAGTACAATTCTCTTTAGATGGTACAACTTGGAGCACAGGGACTACAATTAATTTAACAACTACTGACACAGTTCATGATGTTGTATCAGATGTTGTAGATGCTTTATATGTTAGATTCACTGTTAACCATTCAGTTACACCAAATAAACAACAAGTTAACATTGACGACATCGTAATTTACTAATTTTTTTCCCAATTAATTTGAGAAAATAAAGAAAAGGCATAGCTTTAAGCTGTGCCTTTTTTTATTTATTTAGAAATACTTAATTTGATAAGTCTCCCCATATTAGTTCTGCGAACTCAGGATAGTCTATAAAAGGATTTCTGTTTCCTTGATATTTATATATAACTTCATTTCTGTTTCTTTCAAAATCATCAACTGGATCAGTTTCGTTCCATTCTAATAATCTAGATAATAAACCCATAGTTTTTCTACCTGAAACTGTACTTGGTTCATCGTTCAAAGTTAAATCAAGGTATCTTGTGCTCATATAGAATAAGATTCTAGCTATATCACCTTTTACATTTTCATTAGGTTCATAAGTAGAGTTGGAAACACTAATATTGTCGAAATAATCATTGCTTCTTAAACTGTTTTGTACTTCATCAGCTGGCTTAATGTTATGAACGTCAGTAGCGACACTAGCAAAATCATTGTCATAGCTAACATTTACACCTAATCTTGATTGTGGCCACACATGTTCTCTATTCCAATAGTAACCGCTAATATCAGATGAATAACCGGTAGGAACAGATTCTCCATATTCGCCAGGATAAACTAAAATAACATTGTTAGAGTTTTCAGGATCAACATCTGCTTCTTCTAAAACCCAGATTGCATCTGCGTATAATAGAGGCTTAAAGTTTTCGCTAATTATAGTGTTAAGCGCGATTCTTAAGACTTCACCATTCAAATTAATAGCGTCTTGATAGTAATCCATTTCGATTTCAAAGGCATACTCTTCTAAGATAAAAACATTTGTTTCTAAGACTTTTTTATCATAGATAATGTAAATTAATTTTTCTCCAGCTATAGAGGAATCAAATCCTCTAATAGTTAATTCTTCATTATTAATTATTAGATTAGAGCCATCGCTCAAATTAGCTTTGATTTCGAGGCTTGTTACATCAAAATCTTCGTTTAGATTATAAAAGATTTTTGTGTTGTTAACTATTTCAATACTTTCTACATCTAGATTTAGTTCAGTAGAACTATTTTCTTCACCAGTCAGTGTAGTTGTTAAGCTAGAGGAGGTATTGGCTCCGGTAGTGTTACAAGTCGTTGTATAATTGGATTGACAAGCAAGCATAGCAAAGCTCATTAAAGCTGTCAATGAAATTATAATTAATTTTTTTGATAATTTCATAATTTTCTCCTAATTAAATTTTATTTTAGCCCAATCATTATATCACAAAAATCACAAAAATAAATAGTAAATTACCTGGCAATTAACATTATAAAGCTATGATATGATATAATGAATATGGAATGTATAATATAATATATAGATTAAGGAGTATTTATGAAGAAAAGTATTTTATTTATAACAACCTTTTTTTTGGTTATAATGTTTTTTGCCTGTAGTAATGACACTAACATAACAACAGTTGATTCTACAATAGCTAATCCTACAACTGTTTCAACCGTCTCTACATCAAAAGAAGTAACAACTGATTTTTTATCGTCCGTAGTTGATGGGTTAGGTATACCTTCAGAAGTTGAAGAAAACTTTTATCTACCACTTATGATAAACGGTGTAAGTGTTTCTTATTCTGTGGCATCGAATGATTATTTGTCGATTTCTCCGGATGTAACAACTTTTGAAGATAATTTAGTTTATGAGTTTAGTGTTTCCAGACCTTCATATGAAGATTTGAATCAAACAATTACTATAACTGCTACATTCAATTATAATGGGATAGAAAGTACAAAAGACTATGATTTGGTGGTTTTAGCTTACCCAGCAAGTTATTATTTAGAATTAGACGAAAAAATAATCGAATCAAGTTATGTGATTGAAAATGAATTTGTTCTGCCTACTCCTGTTTATTCAGAATATGGCGCAGTAACTATATCTTCTAGTATTTCAGATTATTTAAGTTATTCAGAAGGCGTATTCACTGTAAATAGACCAGACGTTGATACTACTGGAGTTATTGTTATAGAGCTTAGCTACAAAGATGACACAAGCAGTGTTACAATTGATGTTACTATAAAAAAAGCAGTTCAAGTGATTGAAGGATCTACACTTATTATTTCTGAATATGTTGAAGGTAGTTCATATAACAAATACTTGGAGTTATATAACCCTACTCTAGAAACATTAGACTTAAGTGAGTATACTTTAGAAACATATTTTAATGGTAAGTTAGAAGCTACGGGAAGTCTCATATTAAGTGGTTCATTGGCTTCTGGACACACTATTGTTATAGGTAACCCTCAAGGCACTTTATACAGTCCTGATTTATTTGATAGTTCAGCTATTAATTTTAATGGTAATGATGTGATTGTATTATTGTTTAACGGTGTAATCATTGATAGTATTGGCAAAATTGGAAATGATAGTGATTTTGCTAAAGATATAACTTTAGTAAGAAAACCAGGTATTACATCAGGTGATGTCAATCCGAACGATGAATTTAATTTAGATGAGTGGGAAGAGTATCAAGCAGATACAACAACATATTTAGGGTCACATACATCATAAAAAAAGAGGAAGCTAAATTTATAGTGAACCCCAAATAGTGGATACATAAAAAAAAGAGAGACATTAGTAATAATAAAGTGTACCCTATGCCAAGGACAAAATAAAAAAGTATTTAGTTTTTGGTTTTTAAGATGATTGTTCAAAAGGACAATCATCTTTTTGTTTGTAAGAATATGCAATATTGAGACGGAGTTATAGAGAGCTTTCAATCCATTCTAAGAAGGAAACCCTCTGTTATAATAATAATAATAATAATAATAATAATAATAATAATAATAATAAATATATCAGACATTATATACAACTAGTGCATGAACAGATAGTTTTTATAATACTACTCGTAGAAGAAAACAAAAAAAGTAGAACTCTTTTTTAAAATGTCTACTTTTATGGGTTCGCTATAAATTGCTTACTCTTAATTTTTTATTAACCCCAAATTAAATCTACAAATTCAGGATAATCTATATAAGGATTTCTATTTTTTTGGTAATCAAAAATTATATCATTTCTATTTCTTTCGAAATCATCTACAGGGTCTAATTCATGCCATTCTAATATTTTATCTAACATAGCCATTTCATGTACGGTAGGATTTGTGTTAACTAATTCTAGTTCATCATACATTGTCCACATGTATAATAAAATTCTAGCTAAGTCACCTTTAACTTCATCTCTAGGTTCATAAGAGACTCCTCCAACGGAAATGTCATCGTAGTATCTATTATTTCTAGATGAATTTTCACTAGGATTTGCAGGTTTTAAATTTTGTAAATC
>JBAYZV010000050.1:0-11345 GCA_041672325.1 Candidatus Izemoplasmatales bacterium | reverse complement strand
TTATTCAGTTTTGGAGTAATCCATTTTGGATACAATCATTTATATGCTTTTATAATACCAATACTCGCAGTTGCTTTACATACTTTTCCAAGACCAAATTTAAAGCATATGTACAAAGCGATAGTTGTTTTTAGCATATACTTTATTGTTGTAGTATTCTTAAATGCTTGGTTTAATAACTATGTAACAGTTGATTATTTTTTTACTTATAGTAATTTTCTAACTGATATGTTTGGAGTTACGAATATTCAATATGATTATATACTTGAGTTTACTTATAAGGATTTAACCTTTACATTTTATTGGCTATTTCAGATACTCTTCTTTTTTACATTTATTATTTTAATGTTTTCTAGTTGGTTTGTATATGATGCTTTCTATCAGATGGTTGATCAATATCATGATTTAAAAGTAAAACAAAAGATGATGAGAATTGATCATTTAAAATTACTACAATTACTTGATGGACGAAACGCAAGTGAACCAATGAACCCAGGAGGTGCAGATATGATTAAAATCACTAATTTTTCTAAGAAATATGGTCAATCAGAACGTTATGCGGTAAAAAACTTTTCATTAGAAGTTAATGGTGGAGAGATTTATGGCTTTCTAGGTCATAACGGAGCTGGTAAATCAACAACTATTAAAAGTTTAGTTGGAATTCAGTCAATTACTGAAGGCGAAATAGAAGTCTGTGGGTACTCTATTAAGTCACAACCTTTAGAAGCAAAACTGAGAATTGGATATGTTTCTGATAACCATGCAGTTTATGAAAAATTAACCGGTCGTGAATATATTCATTATGTAGCTGATCTTTATCGTGTGTCCCATGAACTCCGTGACCAACGACTAAAATTGTTAGCTGAAAAATTATCCTTAACTGATTCTATTGATCAAATGATAAAATCTTATTCTCATGGTATGAAACAAAAATTAGTAGTAATTGCTTCTTTAATTCATGAACCTCCTGTTTGGATATTGGATGAGCCATTAACTGGGTTAGACCCTATTTCTTCTTATCAAATCAAGGAGATTATGAGAGAGCATGCTGCTAAAGGAAATATAGTATTCTTCTCCAGCCATGTACTGGAAGTAGTGGAAAAAATTTGTACCAAAATTGCAGTTATTACTCAAGGCGAACTAAAAGGTGTTTATGATATAAGCATTTTGAAAGATAAAAACGTCTCTTTAGAAGAATTATATATGAGCGGAATTACTCAATCAAAAATAGAGGCTAATCATGCTTGAACGAATTAGAATTCTAACGCTCTTACAATTAAGCAATAAGTCTCGTTTATATGTGAAGGGTTCTAAGAGAATATATAGTCATATTGCTATTAGGTTCGCTATTATCGTTGCACTAACAGTAGTAGTTAGTCTTTTGTTACATGTTTTGAAAAACATATTATATATACCTGTAAATGAATTTTTAATGATATTTATTTTGATTTTAACACAAGGATTAAGCATAGCAGTATCAATAATAGGTTTAGTAAGCGATTTATATAATAGCAAAGATAATCAAATACTTTTTTCTTTGGCTGCTAAAAATGATGAAATATTCATTAGCAAGCTTTTGGTTTACTATGTAAATGAATTTATACGTAATTTATTTTTATTAGTCCCAATCTTTGTCGGATTTGGTATTATTTCTAACTTAGGGATACTTTACTTTTTGAGTCTTATTTTTATACTTGTATTTTTACCGATTATATCTGTGGGTATTTCAGCTTTTATATCAATGCCACTGACAAGTTTAATAAACTATATTAAAAGACATAATCTTTTATCGGCGATATTAACCTTTATTTTTGTAATTACTTTATTTTATTTGACTTATGCAATAGTAAGCCAAATACCAACACCAATAAGAATAGTTCAACTATATAATAGATTCACTCTCGCTTTAACATTAGCGATTCAAAAGATAGCTCAATTTGGAACGATTTATACAATAATAGGTAAAATGCTTTTTGGTTTTAGTTATTTATTGAATTTATTAATTTTAGTAGTTACTGTGGTTGCGTTGATTGTGATTAACTATTTTGTTTCGAAACCTGTGTATTTTAAATTAATGTCTTTTTCACAAGAAAACACTATTAATAAAAGCATTGTTAAGTCAAAGCCTTTAGAATCTAAGAATTTATTTATAACATTTCTAAAAAAAGAGTTTACAATTGCTAGAAGAAGTTTAAATGAATTACTAAGTAATTATGCTTTGCTTTTAACTTTGCCTTTTTTCATGTATATACTTAACTATATATATATGGGCATGAATCGATCAACATTCGGAAATAGTGTAGTGTTAATTTTAAATGTAATTATAACTCTCTTGATTGTCACTGGTTCTAACACAGCTTCAGCGACAGCGATTACAACTGAAGGATATGAATTTGTTTTGCTTAAAACTGCACCATACAATACATCAAAAATGGCTTGGGCTAAGATCGCTTTTAATTTATTTTTTACGGCTATAATGATTACATTCAGTTTTATACTTTTTAGTCAAGCTTTACCGGTTTTTCCTAAACAGAATATTTGGTTATTATACATATTGGTCTTGTTTGTAAATGCTGGACACATATTCTGGTCATTTCAAATAGATCTTTTATCACCAAAGTTATCTGATTACGCAACTACAGGTTCGATATCTCATAACCAAAATGTCAGCAAGTCGCTATCTTATGGACTTTGGCTTTCAATCTTTTTTGGAGTGATAGCTGTATTTGCTTTTGTACTGATTAAACCATTAGGATGGTATTTGATGATTGGTTTAGCTCTAATCTTTTTAGTTTTTAGGCTTTATTTTTTTCAAAGTTACCTAAAAGCATATTTTAACGACATTGAGTATTAGGAGGAAATTATTATGACAAAAAAAATACTATTTGTGCTTGTATTAGTTTTTAGTGTGTTTTCAATAATACTTATTGCAGTATGGGGAACACTACCAGAAAATTCTAATAATATTCAGGTTGAAACTATAGTTATTAACGAATATGATGAAACCAATGATAATGGAGATAAATTTATAAATGTTACAGATATTATCTCAAAAGAAAATAACATCTTCACAATTAATTATGTTATCGGTCCTGAAAACGCTAATGCTGATATTGTTGTTTCTACAACTGATAAAGATGTTAATTTGCAAGTTGATCAATTAGACAATAAAGTTTATGTTATTTATAGTTTCAATGCTATAGATCAAATGAAAACAATAACAGTTCAAATTAAAGATAAAGACACACAGAATTTTGATGAAGTAACACTATGGTTTAAAACCCCGGGTGTTATCATCGTACCAGAAATTTAAAGGAGAAAAATTATGACAAAAAGAATTTTATTATTTACTGGTCTTATATTACTAGCTTTCTTAGTTTCTTGTGGAGAGCGAACTGTCAGTGTAACATTTGACACTGGAGGAGGCACATCACTTGAAACTCTTGATATCAAACAATTATCAGTATTAGAAGAACCAGAAACAACACGAGAGGGCTATACCTTTAAAGGCTGGTATCAAGATCCGGCTTTTATAGATGGATCTGAATTTGATTTTAGTATTGCTATTACTAGAAATATTATCTTATATGCTAAATGGGAAATCAATCAATATACCATAGATTTTGTTTCAAATAATGGAAGTCAAATAGAATCAATTACAGCAAACTACCAATCTAACATAACAATTCCTCAGGATATAACTAGGTATGGATACACATTTGCTGGGTGGTACATTGATAATGAATATACTACTATCTTTGAATCTACTAGAATGACCGCTGAAGATCTTACTCTTTACGCAAAATGGATACCAATCTTGTATGATGTAGAATTTTATGCGGATGATGTTTTAGTGACTACCATGACGGTTCAACATGGAAACATAATTTCACCTTTACCTGGAATTCCTAATCACACTGGTTATACAGGAAGATGGAATATATCTGAAGATGAAGTTATACTTGGCAATATGACTGTCGAAGCGATTTATGAAATTAAGACTTATCAAGTTACTTTTATTGATCAATGGGATCATGTGTATGAAACAATTTCTGTAAATCATGGTGATTTAATTGTTCAACCAACAGTAACACCAGCAAAAGAAGGATATACTTTTGCTGGCTATTCTGAAGATTTAACTACATTTGAAGTTACTGAAGATATTGTTGTCGATGTTTTATTTTCACCAATATCATACCTTGTTACTTTTAGAGTGCAAGGTTCACAAGTGAAAAGTGAAACAGTGGTTTATGGGGATTCAGCTACAGCACCTGACGTAGATGTAATAGGATATGTTTTTGTATCTTGGGATAAATCATTTAATTATATTACAGAAGTTCTAGAAGTTAATGCAGTTTTAACTCCGTTATCATATGATATTAAACTTTATGGGAATGGCGGATTATTTAGTGAATCTAAAGAAACATTTACAATAACTGCAGAATATCAAAGTTCAGTTAATTATACTAATCAACCTTTGCGAAATGGGTATCAATTTTTAGGTTGGTATTTAAACGAATCAGGAACTGGAAATGCTGTAAATCTAACGAATTATACAATGCCTTTAAATGGATTAGAATTATATGCAAAGTGGGGCGTAGTTAGTTACAAACTAAACTATAGTTGTTTATTCGGTTCTCAAACTAGCAATCCACTTAGTTACGATGTAACAAAGTCTTTTAATTTGTCTGAACCGACATCTCGAGTTGGATACGATTTCATAGGTTGGTTTGATGCATTAGAAGGTGGTAATGAGGTTTTTTCAATTGACATTAATACAACCGGAGATAAGATTTTATATGCGCGTTGGGCACCAAAAACATATGATATAACTTATGAAAATCTTCAAGGAACAACGCAAATAAATCCTGGAAATTATACAATTGAAACTCCGAATATTGATTTAGCAGATCCATCTCCAAGAACAGGGTATACATTTGTAGGTTGGTTTGATGCTTTAAATGGTGGAACAGAAGTAACACAAATAAGTTTAGGTACTTCTGGAAACGTTACTGTTTATGCTCATTGGATAATTAATACTTACACAATAAACTTTAATACAAATAATGGTGAATTAATCACTTCGAAAACTGTTAAGTATAATGAAGAATTCATTTTACCTGTGGCAATAAAAACAGGATATAATTTCAGTGAATGGACTTTTGATGGAAATACATTTAGATCAGGAATCTGGAACTTAACAACAGATGTTACACTAGTTGCAGTTTATACTACAAAAGATTATTCGATAGTTTATGAAAACCTTAAGGAAACAACACAAATAAATCCTGAAACTTATACAATTGAAACTCCAAATATTAATTTAGCAGATCCATCTCCAAGAACAGGGTATACATTTGTAGGTTGGTTTGATGCTTTAAATGATGGAACAGAAGTAACACAAATAACTTTAGGTACTTCTGGAAATGTTACTGTTTATGCTCGTTGGGCTGCTAAATCATATACAATAACCTTTGACTCAAAAGAAGGAGAACCAATTAGCGCACAAACAGTTATTTTTGATCAAACATTTGATTTGCCCAATGCTATAAGGGATCAATATACATTTGTAGGTTGGACATTAAATGGTAATTCGTTCCTAGAAGGAACCTGGACAAAAGATGAAGATATTACATTAGTGGCAGTCTGGACAGAGTGGCCAGTAATTTCTTTTGAAACTGAAACAACTAGTATATCTCAAGAACCAGGAAGCATAGTTATTCAACCTGAAGATCCTACTAAAACAGGATATACTTTTAGTGGTTGGTACCAAGATGCTGGTTTAACTACGCCTTATGTGTTTGGCACAATGCCTTCAACAAGCATTACTGTATATGCTAAGTGGACTAATGTTACATATTCAATATCATATGATAATTTATTAGGGACAACACAAATAAATCCTGAAACTTATACAATTGAAACTCCAAATATAGATTTAGCAAATCCATCTTCAAGGACAGGGTATACATTTGTTGGTTGGTTTGATGCTTTAAATGGCGGTACAGAAGTGACGCAAATATCTTTAGGTACTTCTGGTAATATTACAATATTTGCTCATTGGACACCGATAATTTATTCTATTACTTATGAAAATCTTCAAGGAACGACTAATTATAATCCAACAACATATACTATAACTTCTGATAACCTAAGTTTAACCTCTCCTAGTTCAAGAACAGGTTACACATTTATTGGTTGGTTTGATGAGGCTGTTGGTGGAAATGAATTTACAGAAATCATTTCTGGTTCAACTGAGAATTTTGTTTTATACGCTCATTGGGCAGCGAATGAATATGAAATAAGTTTTGATACTAATGGCGGAGAAAGTTTAGATTTATTATTCGTTACTTATAATGAAACCTTTACTTTACCGACTCCTAGTAAAACTAATTACACATTTGTAAAATGGCAATTAAATGGAGAAGATTTCAATTTAGAAAAATACATAATTGATGAAAATATTACATTGGTTGCTATCTACATTGGTAATCCTATGACTGTATCTTATGATACAAATGGAGGGATTGCTATTCCTCAAGATACAGTGAATTATGATTCAACTTTAGCTTTTCCAGTAATTCCAATTAAAAACGGCTATAATTTTATAGCCTGGTATATAGATAGTTCTTTAACTAAGATATATGATTTTAATAGTCCAGTTGTTGAGCCGATAACATTATATGCTTCTTGGTCAATTGGATTCTATTCTTGGGATATTGAAGCTATTTTTGAACAAGAAGACTTATTAAATTCAAACAACATTACCATCGATCCTAACCAACCATCAATTAATACAAAACTTATTAATTTGTATTACGGAAATGAAATTAGTCCAGTTCAACAATATGAAGGCTATTATTTTGATCACTTTATTTATGATGGCGTTGAATATTCTACAGTAGATCAATTAATAATGGTTACTGGAGATAGGATAGATGAATCAACAATAAAGGTATATTATCGCAAAATTATTTTAACGATTACGTTTGCGCAAGACCAAGAGTTATTTGATTTAGAAACAGAAGAAGCAATAGTTTCTTTTAGAGTATACTATAATGATACTTTCTTAATTGAAAATGGTCCAGATTTAAAACAACCAGATACTGGTTCAGCTGTTTGGGATAGAACACAGTTTACTAATATTAGAGATGACATTACTGTTTATGCATTATATTATGAACCAGGCGTTAAAACGATAACTTTCATCGATCGTAGTGTCATTAAATATATCGCATCTCAAATCGGTGGTATCATAGAAGTTATTGGTTCAGAATCAATCCTTTGGGATTTATATAGACCAGGTTATAAATTCCTGGGTTGGTATACAGAAGAATTCGGAGGTGTGTTAATAACACAAGGTGATTTATTATTTAGTGATTTCACAGAATCTAGAACAAATCTATATGCTAGATGGGAAGAACTTACTTCGTTCAATAAACCAGAAAACATAACGGTAGTAGCTGATGAAAATGAAATAATTATTACTTGGGATATTTTACCTTCAACTATTGATACTTTCCAACCTGTTGGATTTGAATATCTATTGAACAATATTTTAATTAATAATTTGTCTACAAAACCAGTTTTATCTGGTAATACTTTCACATTGACTTTAACTTTAACAAATCCAGAATATGAATTATTTAAGAATTTGGTTATTCCTGGTACACACCAATTAAGCATAAGAGCTATGGGGGATGAAGTTAATAATTATCATAGTGAACCATCAGATATATATAAACATAAAAACGAATCTATTTATAGTGGGGATCCAACAGAAGTAGCTGTTTATGATTATTTTATAATTGAAACTTTTGATGAAACAAAACGTTATATATTCTATACAAACTTGGAATACCAATTCGGATCGACATATTCATTTGAGATAGTTACTGGTCACGAAATTGCGAGTGCTTTAAACAATAAGATTAAAACTAATAAAATTTCTGGAGAATTTAAGTTCAGAATGATTCGCGATGGTTATCCTACAGTGGTTTATGATGCTTTAGTTGTTCATGATATTAAACAGTTTGCTCATGGAACTAATTATCAGAATTATTTAGACGCTCAAGATAATATCCAAAGTTCATTCCTAAATCAAACAGAAGTATATTATGTAGGTTCAGCGGATGAATACTATCTAGATTTAAGAATGGTTAATAATCAAGGACAAAGAATACCATTAATTCAAACATATTTAGAATATGAATTGTATCAGTATAATGGTGTTGGCTATGACTTAGTACCCGAAGAACATCTTCACTATTACATAGAATACTTACCAGATAATCAAATTTTGATGACCTCAAATGCAGAAGGTGAGAGTTTTAAGATTATAGTAAAACCTAAATACATGGCTAATAAGATGTCTGTTGAACCATTAGAATTTTTATTTACTGTAAATAGTGGTGTTAATGTATTTAACAACCAAGAATTAAAAGATGCTTTCAGCGATTTCTATGTTAATACCATTAATATTCATGCAAGCTTTAAAGCTGAATTGTCAACTGAACAAAAGAATCTAGATGGGTCACCTATTAATCAAAGACCAGATAGAAGTGTTGTTAACGGTAATGTTTATCAACGATATAGCAATTCATTTGATGATGATCAATTAACTATTGAAGGTAATTATATGACTATAGATGGTAGCCAATTACCATTTAGCAATCCTGATAGTGGAAGTGGAACAGTAGGTTTTGCTCAATCATTCGAGATTATTAATGTTCAAATTGGTATGTTCTTCTATGGAGTTAAAAATACCGCTTTAGGAACTACAAATAATAATGAGTTTAGTGTTAACAATCTAGTTATCAAAGGTAACACTTCAACTCCTTATATTGACTTTGGTGGCACACCAGAAGAAATTGAAATTCAAGAACGTTTAATGAGTAGAGATTCAGGTGGTTATTTAGGAATTATAGTTGCTAATGGAGAATCAAACCTCAACAATTTAATTGTATTTAATACATTAATTGGTGTAACTAATAATGCTTATGGGTACAAAACTGATTTAACTCCTACTTATGTTAATGCGGATTATTTTAAGATTTACAATAGCTGGGCTAATTCATTTTATTTACATGGCGGTCTAGGATACGTTGTTGGGAATAGTGAAGTAGGTCAATCTGGTGGCGCAGCTTTCCATATGGTTGATACTCACGCCGCTACATTTGATAGTAATTGGGTTGAATTAAGCAATCCTAATCCTTATCTTGAAATTTTGGATTCAACAACAGTGTCAAACTGGATATCAGGTGAAGAAGCTTGGTTTAAAGCTTATGCTATGTCTCAAGTAGCTTTAACGCTTAAGAGTGGTATCGAAACTGGTATTTTAGATACTGAAAGATCAATTATAAACTTAATGACAGATCCAGTAAGTGGATTAGAAACAGAAAAGATAAATTTTGTTTTATTAACAGAAGCATCAAGTGGTGCTAATGTCACAAAAACACCAGAGAATACACAAATGAGTGGATCTGAAGTAAGAATTAAACTTGGAGATTATCTAGTCGAAAGATCATTTGATTATTTAGATAGCGGCGATCCACGAGTAAATACTTCAACTAGACAGTTTGCTTTCCCTGTGGGTATCTACTCCGATTATAACGCTTTTTATGCTCTAATTGTCGAATTTATGACTTCATATGGACTTGGAGCAAATGATGCTAGTAGCTTAGCAACATTAGCTGGATTCTACGGCTTAACAGCTGAAGAAACATATAATTCTTATGGTTTTTCACTTACTAATAGTATGAGTTTTAGAACAGCGTTAGAAACTATTTATCCTGGAAAAGAATATCCTAAGTTTATTGAAATTTTAGCTCCTGTACCAGTATTTCCTTCAGGATATTCGGTGGTAATGATTGAATTTAGCAAATAAAAAGTATTTGAAAATTTTCACTAAGAGTAATAATAGCAATTCTATTTAATTATAACAATTAAAAACAGATGAAGACAAACCATGTCAATCATCTGTTTTTTTTGTAAAAATTTCTTGACTAATAGAATGTGATAATCTATAATATAGATAATTATATATATAGATAGTCATCAATATATAGGAGGTTAATATGGAAGAAAAAATGTCTTTGATTTTTAAGGCTTTAAGTGATAAGAATCGCTTATTGTTATTAGAATATATAGCTAAAGGTGAAAATTGCGGATGTACATTAATAGATAAATTAGACGTAACTCAACCAACTATGACATATCATATTAATATACTAGAGGAAGCTGGTTTGATTAAATCAAGAAAAGAAGGTATATGGCGTAAATTAGAGATTAACAATAAGCTTTTAGAAGAAATAATCAACTTTTTTAATAGTTTAAATAAATAATGGATGGTGAAATAAATTGAACAATGTTTTAACCTGGCTAAATGATCAAATACTAAAAATGGAGTGGTTAAACGATTTTTCTAGTTGGATTTTTCGTGATGTTTTTAAGATAGATATAGAGTCACTGGCTTATAAAGGATTAACTTTTTTTGTGTATGACGTTATAAAAATATTTATACTATTATCAGTATTAATATTCATTTCTTCATATATACAATCTTATTTTTCTCCGGAACGTACTAGAAAAATATTGTCTAAGTTTAAAGGAATCTGGGCTAATATATTTGGAGCTCTATTAGGAACAGTTACACCGTTTTGTTCTTGTTCTTCAATACCAATTTTCATTGGATTCACAAAGGCAGGTTTACCAGTAGGTGTTACATTCTCATTTTTAATATCTTCTCCCTTAGTTGACTTGGCTTCAGTTATTTTACTAGCGAGTGTTTTTAATTGGCAAATTGCAATTATTTATGTCGTAGTTGGTTTATTGATAGCTGTAATTGGCGGTACGTTGATAAGTGTATTCAAAATGGACAAGTATGTAGCTGATTTTATTCTAGCTGACATGAAAAAATTAGCACCAGAAATAGAAGAAGAAAAATTAACAAAAAGCAAAAGAGTAAAATATAGTTTAGAACAAGTTAAAGGTATCATAAGTAAAGTTTGGCTATATATATTGATTGGAGTAGGGATTGGTTCTATAATTCATGGTTTCATTCCAAGAGAGTGGATAGAATCAATACTGGGCGATAAGAATCCTTTTTCTGTTCTTTTAGCTACTGTTGTTGGTATCCCAATGTATGCAGATATTTTTGGTACATTACCGATTGCGGAAGCTCTAGTATTAAAAGGTGTTGGAGTGGGAACGGTTCTTGCATTTATGATGGCTGTTACAGCGTTATCATTGCCATCAATAGTAATGCTTAAGAAAGTGGTGAAAACTAAATTGCTTATCACGTTTGTAAGCGTAGTTGTTTTTGGGATTATTATAATGGGATATTT
>JBAYZV010000049.1:0-11450 GCA_041672325.1 Candidatus Izemoplasmatales bacterium | reverse complement strand
AATAATACGTGATTTTCATCAGTGATTTTTCCTTCAATTACAGCTTCAATATCCATATTTTCTAATATTTTTTTCAGATACTCAATTCCATCATTGATTACATTAAAATCAACAACCGCTTCTACAACATAAGATTTATTTAAACCTAATAAAGATTTTTTTTCTTCAATAATATTTAACTCAATAAAATCTTTATTAACTCTTAATTCTTGTGCTGCATAAGCCAAAGTTTGATCATTTAATGTTTTTGTTTCAAACTGTATTTTTTTCATTAAATTTAAATCTCCCCTTAAATGTTATGTTTTGATTGTAATTGTCCTTTTCTCTTATCAACATTTCTGTGTCCTATATAACTTTGGAACAATTGATATGATGTACCTATAATCCAATAGAATGCTATCCCAGCATTACCGATAGAGATATAAGCCATCATAACAACCATAAAATACATCATATATTTCATAGTCTTTTGAGTTTGTTGGGCTTTAGCGTTTTGATAGTTACCATGCTTTTGTGATGCTGTTGAACGTTTTGTTGTTAACCATTGACTTAAGAACATCAAAACCGCAACTAACAAAGCAAGTGGCAAGTTTGGTAACCAACTAGTGTTACCCAAATCAGTCCATAAAAATCTTGTGTTTACATCATCAAATAAACTTGTTAATGGGAATCTTTGAACTACTTGATACATAGCAATAAAGATTGGCATTTGTAATAAAGGCATTAAACATCCAAACAAGTTAATTTTATATTTTTTATAAATTTCCATTGTTTCCATTTGCATTCTTTGCTGTGATGCTTGATCTTTTTTATTGCGATACTTTTCTTGAATTCTGTTTAATTCAGGTTGAGCCATATTCATTTTTAATGACATATCATTAGTTTTAGCATAAATAGGCCAACCTAAAGTTCTAATAACTAAAGTCATTATTAGCAATCCTAACCAATAATAATTAGCGGTTAATAATCCAAATAGACTACCGGCATAATAAGTAAAGTATCCTAATTGTAACATTATCCATTCCCAAGCTCCACTTTTTTCTCCAAGTGGGGTTTTATAGGTAGATTCATATAACCCTTCAGATGTTTTTTCATCTACAATTCCATCTGAAAATGTAATTGTAACAATCGCTTCTTCATCTTCCCAAACAACAACTCCGTTGCTGTCGACGTAAGTTGAGCTTTTGAAATCGCCGCCCAACAATAATATTACATCTTCATATGTAGAAGCTTCTTTTCCCTCTGTAGCTTCAGAAACAGATACTATTGCTTGATAATTTTTATAAGTTACGCCTTGTTTATTTGATCCGCAAGAAACTACGCCAAATACAAGAAGTATCATCGCAAAAGCAGCAATAATTTTATTTTTTGTTTTCATTTGACCCTCTCTTTTAAAATTCTAGCTTTTTTAAATAAATCTTCAACATACTCTTTGATTTTTGAAAAATCCAAATCACTTGATTTCAGCTTAGCAATCAGAAAAAACTCGCTTGTAGAATCGATATCATTAACTTTAATGATCTCTCT
This sequence comes from Candidatus Izemoplasmatales bacterium, assembly GCA_041672325.1. Classification (GTDB taxonomy): domain Bacteria; phylum Bacillota_I; class Bacilli_A; order Izemoplasmatales; family Hujiaoplasmataceae; genus UBA2289. The sequence goes on along the minus strand of JBAYZV010000049.1, from coordinate 9,923 downwards.
AATTCTTCTTTTCATCAAATTTCTTTCATGAGCTTTACCATATTTTTTAGGTACACTGATTGCAAATCTAAAATTTAAATTACCATGGTTTTTTTGGTGATACAAAACAAAATAACTATTTCCAACAGTATTTCTCTTACTCATTAACTGTTGAATTTCCTTATTTTTTTTGATATGGTATATTTTTTTCAAAATTTCCTCCTAAAAAAAACAAAAAACCACCATTTTTATATATTGTTCAGGTGATTTCAGGTATAAATATATATATTGGTGTAATTTTATTAATTTTTTATCGGTCTGATACAGTTAATGATTTACGTCCTCTAGCTCTTCTTCTAGCTAATACTTTACGGCCATTAGCGGTTTCCATTCTCGCTCTAAAACCATGAGTTCTAGCTCTCTTGATCTTACTTGGTTGATATGTCTTAAACATAGTCAGCACCTCCTCATTTATTTTCAAAAACCATGCTATCTAATTATACTTAATTTTATTATTGATGTCAACGTTTTTTATCTTCTTATTTGTTTTATATTTTTTTCCACGTTAATTCATTTGTTTTCCACTAAGAATTTGTCTAAAATCTAGATTTATCGCTAAAAATCTAGAAAAGTTTTCCACATCGTTGTTTAAAAATCTTTGAATTCACAAAAGTTTTCCACATTTTTTGTTGAAAACTATTTTACCAACTGATATTATTATATGATATATTTGTATGTGTGAAAAGAGGTGCACTATATGTATGATTTTGAAGACATTTGGAAAAAAATAAAATCTTCACTACAAGTTGATTTTGAAAATGATATATATAGCGAACATTTTGCTAGTATTAATAATGTTTTTAAAGTCAATAATAATTTTGTTTACTTAATTGCTCCTAATTCTTATATTAAAAATAAAATTGATAATTTTTATATTAATAGATTGAATTATTTATTAAATAATTATGTTGAGGAAAAGTATCTATTTAAAATTATAACTAAAGAACAAGCTACTATCGAGATAAAAAAAGATCAACCTTATGAAATTAATAAACCTGAAGAAAATTTAGAAAACAAATATAAAACCGGCTTAAATAACACCTACACATTTGATAATTTTGTGGTAGGACCTAGTAACCGCTTAGCTTACACATCTGCTATTAAAGTTGCAGATCAACCAGTGACTTTTGCTAACCCATTATACATTTTTGGTAATGTAGGTTTAGGAAAAACTCATTTAATGGAATGTATAGGAAATTACGCATTAGAAAATAACCTTAATCAAAAAGTTTTATACGTAAAAACTGACCAGTTCATTGAAGACTATGCTTCTGCTGCCCAAAATAAAACTTTTGACGCTTTTTCAAAAAAATATGAAGATATCGATATCTTATTAGTAGATGATATTCAATTTTTATCAGGAAAAACTAAAACTCAATTAGAATTCTTTAAAATTTTTGAGAAACTAAAAGACAACAACAAACAAATAGTTATTACATCAGATCGCCCCGCATCTGAATTGTTTGATATTATGTCACGCCTTACATCAAGATTTGAATGGGGTTTGTCAGTTGATATTGATAAACCTAATTTAGAACATCGAATCTTAATTTTAAAAAAGAAATTAAGTGTTGAGACTTCTGACCCAAATTTGATTTCAGATGAAATATTAGAATATATAGCTAGTGTTTTTGAAAACAATATTAGAGAGTTAGAAGGGGCTTTAAAAAGAGTTTTATTCTATTGTACAGCCTTTAATTATAAGTTTACTATTGAGAACACAAAAGATGCACTAAAAAATTTAATTAATTCTAAAAATGCTGGTAGTAAAGATATAGATAGAAATAATTATAATAATATTCTAGATATAGTAAGTAACTATTACAACATCAATACTTCAGACTTACTTTCTAAGAAAAGACAAAAGAAATATGTGTTTGCTAGACAAATTTCGATGTATATATTAAAAGATATATATGATTTAACTTTTAAAAGAATTGGTCAAATATTTAATGGTAGAGATCACTCAACAGTTATATATAGTGTAGAACAAATCGCTAATTATATTCAACTAGATAAATCAGTAAAAAATGATGTGGAAAAATTATTAATCAAATGTGGAAAAAAATGAGTTTTAAACACGATATCTTATATACTTAATACGCTAAATATGGTATAATATTATTGTTAGACAAGCATTCTTTTCCACTTGTTAACAACACTAATAATAATAACTTTAAAAGAAAGAAATAATATATATATAGGAGGTTCACATGAATTTTTCAATTCAAACCGATATTTTATTAAACAGTTTATTAATTTCTCAAAAAGCTTTATCAACAAAAACTCCAGCTCCATATCTTCAAGGTATTAAATTAGAGGTTTACGAAAATGAACTAATTCTTTTAACTAGCAATTCTGATATCTCTATAAAATTATCAGTTAAAGACGAAAGTTTGAACGTTGAAGGTACTGGCGAAATTTTAATACCAGGAAGAGTATTTGTAGATTTTATTAGAAAATTAGATAAAGGGATTGTTGAATTTTCAGTAGTTGATAATAATGTTTTAAAAATTCATTCTCATAACACTGATTTATCTCTAAATCTATTAAATGTTGAAGATTATCCTGATATATCTTTTCACTTAAAAGATTTACCTATTAAATTAGATTCTAAAATTATGAAAGCTGTAATTAGACAGACAACTTTCGCTGCTTCTTCTGTAGAAAATAGACCAATATTAACTGGAGTTAATATAAAAGTTGAAGATGATAAATTAATAGCTATTGCAACTGACTCATTTAGACTAAGTCAAAAGAAAATTGATATTCAAAAGAATTATGAAAACATGAATGTTGTTATTCCTAGCAAAAGTCTTGATGAATTATCAAAAGTATTAGAATTAGATTTAGATGAAATATTAATTCATTTAAATTCAAAATCTATTGTATTTGAATACGGTAATATTCTATTTCAATCTAGATTGTTAGAAGGTAATTTTCCTGAAACTTCAAGATTGATACCAAATGAATTTCCTATAGTTTTAAAATTTAGATTAGACGATTTAGCTATTGCTGTAGAAAGAGCATCGTTATTATCTGTTAAAGATAATTATAACAGTATTGTAAAACTAAGTTTAAAAACAAATAACGAAGTTGAAATAACATCAAACTCTCCTGAAATAGGTAAAGTGATAGAAGAAATAGATCCTATTGAAAAAATAGCTATTGCTCCTATAAAAATTGCTTTTAGTTCAAAATATTTTTTAGATGCATTAAAAACATTTAATTCTTCAGAAGTATTAGTGAAATTTACTGGTGAAATAAGACCATTTATTATAGAAAGTTTAGATGAACCAGGATTAATTCAACTAATTTTACCAGTAAGAACCGAATAAAAACAATAAAAAACTTGAGTGATATTTTGAAAAAAAATATCACTTTTTTTTTAAAAACAATAAATTACTAATTTTTTAAATCTATTGATTTTAAGGGGGTAAAATGTTAAAATTTTATTGTGCCTGAAAGGGAGTTTTTTTATGAAGAATGATTATGATGTAATAATAGTAGGTGCAGGTCCAGCAGGAATAATGTGTGCCTATGAATTAACAGAAAAAAATGAATCATTAAGAATATTATTGTTAGATAAAGGACATGATATTTACGCCAGAAAATGTCCTATTATGGAAAAAAAAATAGATAAATGTCCCGTTCAAAAAAACGGTTTTGTTTCGTGTTTTCCTTATTGTTCTATAACAAATGGGTTTGGTGGCGCTGGAGCTTATTCAGATGGAAAATTCAATATAACTAACGAGTTTGGAGGTTGGATGGATGAATACCTAGACTCAGATTTGATTTTAGAACTAATAAAACACGCTGATGAAATCAATCTTAAGTTTGGAGCACCAAAGCATCTTACTAACCCAAATACAGATAAAGTCAAAGAAATAGAAAAAAGAGGATTAGCTGTTGGGTTGAAGTTATTAAGATCTGAATTAAGACATTTAGGAACTGAAGTAAATTTACAAGTTTTAAAAAATATGTACGAATATTTAAAAACAAAAATAGATCTAAGTTTTAAAACTGAAGTTAAAAATATAATTGTTGAAGATGATGTTATTAAAGGTGTTATCTTATTAAATGACGATAAAATATACGCTAAAAATGTTGTAATAGTTCCTGGAAGAGATGGCTCTTATTGGTTAAGCAATTTAGCTAATGAACACCATATATCTATGAAAACTAACCATGTTGATATCGGAGTCAGAGTAGAAACAAACAACGAAATAATGGTAGAAATAAACGAAAATCTTTATGAAGGTAAATTTATTTACAGAACAAAAGTAGGATCAACTGTCAGAACGTTTTGTTCTAATCCAAGTGGACATGTTGTAATTGAAAATCATAGTGGAACTATGTTAGCTAACGGGCATGCCTATAGTGATAATTCATTAGGATCAAAGAATACTAATTTTGCTTTATTGGTTTCACATAAATTCACAGAACCATTTAATCAGCCAAACGAATTTGCTCATGGTGTTTCTAAATTAGCAAACATGTTAAGTAACGGCTCTATCATCGTACAACGGTTTGGAGATCTCCAAAAAGGACGAAGATCAACTCACAAAAGAATCAGTGAAGGTTTTGTTGTTCCTACTTTAAAGGAAGCTGTACCGGGAGATTTAGGTTTAGTACTTCCTTACAAAACAATGAAATCAATTATTGAAATGATTGAAGCTCTTGATCACATAACCCCTGGAGTTGCATCTGAACATACTTTGCTTTATGGAGTTGAAGCAAAATTTTATTCAGCACGACCAGAAGTTAATAATCATTTTGAATCTAGAATAAAAGGTTTATACTTCGGTGGAGATGGTGCCGGAATTACTAGAGGATTAGCTCAAGCTAGCGCAAATGGTATTTGGATAGCTAGAGATATTACAAAATAAAGAACAAAGAGGTTTTTCATGAATAAAAGAGTAGTTGTAGTTGGTAGTCAATGGGGCGATGAAGGAAAAGGAAAAATAACAGATTACTTAGCTGAAAAAGCAGATGTAGTAGTAAGAAGCCAAGGCGGAAACAACGCAGGACATACGATTATATTTAATAATCGTAAATTTGCTTTACATCTAATTCCTTCAGGAATATTCAATCCAAATACTATCAATATCATGGCTAATGGTATGGTTATTAATCCAAAAGCGTTGTTAGAAGAGTTAGAAATGTTAAAAAAAGAAAACATTGATAACTTCAATTTATTTATATCTAATCGAGCCCATGTTGTTATGCCTTATCATATTGAATTAGATGAGTTATATGAAGATTTAAAAGGTGATCAAGCTGTTGGTACCACAAAAAAAGGTATTGGACCAGCTTACATGGATAAGATAGCCAGAATTGGTATAAGGATTTCTGATTTAGTAAATCCAGATTCGCTTCTAAAAAGACTTGAAATGAGTTTGAATTTTGCAAATATGATTTTAAAAGCAAATAATAGAAAAACATATGAAATTAAAGATTTATATTCTGAATTTCTTGAACTAGGCAGTATTATTAAACCATATATAACCGATACATCAGTTTTACTAAATAAATTGATTCTTGAAGAAAAAAACATTTTATTTGAAGGTGCTCAAGGAAGTATGCTTTGTGTTGATCATGGAACTTATCCATATGTTACTTCTTCTTCACCTACAGCGGCATCAGTACCTTTAAACAGTGGTATTAGTCCTAATATGATTACCGATGTTATTGGTGTTACAAAAGCGTATACAACCAGAGTTGGCTCTGGTGTTTTTCCAACTGAATTTGAAAATGAAATTGCAAAAACAATCAGAAAAGTAGGAAACGAATATGGTACAACTACAAAAAGACCAAGACGAATCGGTTGGCTAGATTTAGTAGTATTAAGCCATGTTAAAAGAATTAACGGAATGAACCATCTAAGTATAATGTTGTTGGATGTTTTGACTGGTATTAAAGAATTGAAAATCTGTATAAGTTATAATTTAGATGGAAAAATAATTGATTATATTCCTTCTGATTATAACGAATATGAAAGATGTACTCCTAATTATATAACTTTACCAGGATGGAAGGAAAACATCTCAGAAATCACTTCTTTTTCTGAACTTCCTGATAATTGTAAAAATTATTTGAACACAATAGAAGAAATTTTGAAGACAAAGGTTACTATTGTATCAGTAGGTCCTGATAGAAAACAAACAGTAACTTTAAATAAAATATTTTAGAAAAAGGGTGTGAATATGAAAAGAATTGTTGGTAGGCATGCAGAGTACAAAAAATTAGAATCAAATATTCTCCAAATTTCTCAAGAAGCTAAAACGGCTAAAAAGAAATATGAAGATGTAATTGACGCAACCGTAGGGATGCTACACAGAGAAGAAGGAAATGTTTTTAAGTATAATGTTGTGGATGATGTGTTACATAGCTTAAGTGATGCAGAAACCTATCATTATGCCCCTGTAAGAGGGACAAAAGATTTCACTGAAGGAGTTTTTAATTGGGTTTTTGGTGAAAACGCAGAAAAAATAAGAAAGGATTTCAAATATAGCGTTATACCTACAACTGGTGGATCTGGGGCTATATCAAACTCTTTCTATAATTTTAATGATTTTAATCAAAAAGTATTAATTCCTAATTATTATTGGTCTCCATACCAAAATTTTGCTTTAGAAGCAAATGTCGATTTAAAAACATTCTTAATGTATGATGACGAATATAAATTTAATGTAGCTGATTTTAAACAAAAAGCTTTCGAGTTAGCTAAAGAACAAGAGCGTTTATGTGTTTTGTTAAACGATCCAAGTAATAATCCTACTGGATTATGTATGACAAAAGCTGATTGGAATGAAGTAGTTGCGACATTAAATGAAATAAATCGTATGGGAACTCCAGTAATTTTGATTCACGATATAGCTTATATCGATTATCAAATGAAAGAAAGTAAATACTCCCGCGAAATTTTTGAATCTTACCTAGATTTTGATGATGAAATTTTGGCTATTGTTGTTTTCTCTGGATCAAAAACCTTTTCTTTATATGGATTCAGAGTAGGAGCTCAAATAGGTTTATCAAAATCGCAACAAGTTATTGATAATTTTACTCGTGTAGGAGATTATTCTGTAAGAGCTCGATTCTCAAGTGTATCTCAACCAGGTATGAATATCATAGGAAAGATTTTTTCTCAACCAGAGTATAGAGAACGTTTTTCAAATGAATTAAACATAGCTACTTCATTATTAAAAGAACGTGCTAGAGTGTTTTTGGAAGAAGCAAAAAAGAATGATTTGCTAATATTGCCTTATTGTGGCGGCTTTTTTATCAGTGTACCTACAAAAAACAAAAACATTTTCAAAGATTTAGTTAATGATCATGTTTATGTTATAGCGATGCAAGACATTATCAGAATTGCAATTTCATCACTTTGTATTTCTGAGATACCAGAATTAGTTAGAAAAATTAAAAAACATATATAAATTTCTGTCAAAATTAAAAAGCTGTAGAAACTCAAAGTTTCTACAGCTTTTTTATTGTAAGTTATTCAGCCAAAAAAGTAATTTTACCATTAAGTACTAAAGTTACGATATCGATAATAAATAGCGGCCATCCTAAAATTAGCCATAATATTCCAGCAATTAAATGTCCTTTAGCTATTCGGTAAATACCGTATACAATCCAATCTGCGAAAGGTAATGCCAAAATAATTTTTACGATTAATGGAAGTTCATCAATCATTTTTACATATGAGTTCATTTTAATCCCCCTTTTTATCCACATTATATCATTCGAATATGAATAATGAAAGAGATTGAGCGTATTTTAGTTAAAATGATATTTGTTTAATCAAGAGTTCTATCAATTGCTTCTGCTATTTTTTTACATTTTACAATCAAATTAGAAAATTTTTGTGGCTTTAATGACTGTTGGCCGTCACTTAAAGCAATTTCTGGGTTCTGATGTACCTCAACTATTAAACCATCAGCTCCTGCAGCAATTGCGGCTAGTGATAAAGCTTCTACATATTCCCATCTACCCGCTGCGTGAGAAGGGTCGACAATGATTGGTAAATGTGATAATTTTTTTATAACTGGAATTGAAGATAGATCTAAAGTGTTTCTGGTAGATGATTCAAAGGTTCTAATCCCTCGCTCACAAAGAATTACATTGTTATTACCACCAGCTAAAATGTATTCTGCAGACATTAACCATTCTTCAATTGTGTTTGCGATACCACGTTTAAGAAGAATTGGTTTATCAATTTTTCCTAGTTCTTTTAATAATGCGAAGTTTTGCATATTACGAGCACCTACTTGAATTAAATCGACATTTTTTACGAACAAATCAATATCATCAGCATTCATAATTTCACTAACTACAGGAATGTTAAACTTAGATTTAGCTCTACTTAATATTTCTAAACCCTCTTGTTCTAGGCCTTGAAATGAATAAGGACTAGTTCTTGGTTTATAAGCTCCACCTCTTAATAATTTAGCTCCAGCTTCTATCACTAATGGGGCTATTTCTTCGATTTGTGTATTTGATTCAACAGCACAAGGACCACCGATGACTACAATATTTCGGCCACCTATTTTGATTCCCGCTACATCAACAACGGTATTGTCTGGTTTAAATTTCCTGTTTACTTTTTTAAAAGGTTCTTGTACTCTTAAAACAGTATCAACATATTCATATGCATACAAACTATTAGGATCAATAGTGGTTGTATCTCCGACCACACCAATAATAATAGTGGATTTACCTATACTTTCATGAATATCAAAACCTTTATTTATTAAATGTTGCTTTATTTCTTCTATCTCAGAAGGTAATGCATTATTTTTTAATTTAATAATCATAATTTTTCCTCTTCACATAAATAATCTATTGCTTCTATATAACTTAAAAAACCTTTACCATAAAATTGCTTTTCACAAGCTGGACTTATAACGGAGATTTTTCTAAATTCTTCTCTTTTATATATATCTGACAAGTGAACTTCTACTTTGCGCATTCTAATTGACAATAAACAATCATAAATAGCGTATGAGTAATGAGTATAAGCTGCTGGATTAATAATTAATGCTTGAAATCTTTGATGATTCTTTTGTATTAAATCGATTATTTCTCCTTCATGATTTGATTGAAATATTTCTAAATAATGATTATTCTTTTTTGAATAATCATAAAGATATTTAACTAAATCACTATATGATTCATTTCCATATATACTTGGTTCTCTAGTGCCGAGAAAATTAATGTTTGGTCCATTAATGATTAATATATTCATCGATTTTCTCCTTTATTTCATTTATATGATACACTGTATCTTTTGTAATAGCAATTGAAATGTCACTCGCTTTTTCATAAAGTGGCATTCTTTCGTTTGCTATTCTAAAAACATCATTAGAGTTATTTATCAGCGGTCTTCCCTGTATGTTTTTGGTAGCTATTTCTTTAGGGTTCTTATTTAAGAAGATTATTATACCATTTTGTTTAAGAAGATTCATGTTTTTTTCATTTTTAATAGCTCCACCGCCTGTGGAAATTATATAATTTTGTTTTTTAAAAACATGTCTGATAATCTCGGTTTCAAACATTCTAAATTCGGATTCAGAGTGATTCTTAAAAAAATCAAAAATAGTAGAATTAATAATGTTTTCAATTTCGTAATCAGTATCATATAATTTTTTATTTAGTTTTGATTCGAATAGTTTTGCATACTTACTTTTACCGCTCAGTGGAAGTCCTATGAAAACAATGTTTAATAGATTTTTATATAATTTTTTGAAAATTTCATTTACTAAGTTTAAAGGTAATTGTTTATTGAAGAATAATTCGTGAGCTTTTTTAGCTTGCATGACTAACATATACAATCCATTAATAGATCTAATGTTAAGATTCTCTGCTTTGATTAAAAGCTT
>JBAYZV010000048.1:0-11562 GCA_041672325.1 Candidatus Izemoplasmatales bacterium | reverse complement strand
CCAGATTGAGCTATTTCGGCATGGTGGAGATTGACGGGCTCGAACCGCCGACCCTCTGCTTGTAAGGCAGATGCTCTCCCAGCTGAGCTAAACCTCCATTTTTCACTCGCATAAAGATTTTACTATTTATTACTTTTATTGTCAAGAAAAAACTTTTAAAAAAACTTAAATATTTAATTAATTATTATCCTTTTTAAAGCTTATACAAAAATCACTGATTTTTTTAATGAATATGGTTACAACTAGTAGATCTGCACTACCACCAAAACTTAAGTTATTAATAATACAGAAATCTGTTAACTCATAAATCTGTTTCTTATTTTTTATATCTAAACCTAAAAACAAATTTACAACATCGTTATAAAATTCTAATGATTTTGCTCTTTTAAGAAATGATGTATCTTGTATATTAATTATGAAATATTGTAATGTCATCATTTTACTATCAAAAGATAAATCCGTCAATAGCCCTAAAGCTTTATTGACATTTGCATATCCCGACATTGCTTCGCCTTTTACACCTAAGAAACCATATTCGCGAAAAGCTTTATCTCCTATTGAATTACTTGAATAATCTAAATCTGAAAACAATATTTCTGAAAATTCTTTTGCAATAGCGAACTCATTTTCGTCTACATATCGCGAAATCTTATAACCAAAACTAGAAATGATTATTCCTAAATTAAAAATCAAACCTTTATAAGCATTGATTCCATTGGTGACTGATAACATTGATGTTTCAGCGCTTATACCAATTTTTTTCAATTCTGAAACTAGTATTTTTTTATCGGAATTTCTACAAGACAGAATAAACATGTCTATGAAATATGGTAATATTGCATCTTTTGCTTTTATCATCAATTCGTAATCCATGTCTTTGTGGCTACCTGATGATCTAGATGTCACTAAGCCAAATTTGGGATGAAGATTAAGTTCTTCCATCATACTATCATCGATTATTTGAAGAAGTATTTCTTTGTAATAATTGTAGACTTTTTCAGAAATATAATTCCATATTTCATTTTCTGAATGTTTTCTTGTTTTCATACAATGAAATGCATAATCATCGCACAAATAACATTTTCTTAATTCATTCCTTGTTAGTATATTAAACTTATCATAAACATCTATGTCAATAAATCTTCCCAAATCATGATTTTCCTCAATATCAATCATCTCTTCTTTTACTTTTTTAGATTCACAACCGTTGATACCAATTATTAAAAATGGGCCATCTTCATTTTGTAGATAGTTACAAAAACTATTTTGGTAATATTTGACTAAAAAAGAAAAAGCATTAATTAACAAATATGACAGATAGCTGTTTTTATCTTCTCCCGGCATATTTGCTTTTATAGATATAACAGTGTCATATTTTTTCAATAAACTACTGATTATATTAGCTCTTTCTTCTCTTCCATATAATATTTTATCTTTGATATTCATCTTTAACTTTTCTCAAGCAATCTAAATAAGTACCATCTCGATACTCAACATAACCAATAATCCTATCATCTGGAATTATGTCTTTTGGAACCCCAGTAATTTTGTGTGATAAATCAAGTAGTTCTTCAATTTTTAAAATCGGAAATTGACTATCCTTTAGCTTTTGGCACAAATCTTGCCTTTTTGGATTTATCGCTATTCCTCTTTCAGTGACCAAAATATCTATATCCGACCCAGGTGTAGTAACAGTCATAACTTTGCTTTTAATAATTGGTATTCTTGATTTAATTAAAGGTGAAATAATTATTGTTACATCCGCACCATAGGCAATATCTGCGTGCCCGCCACTACCGCCAATTAAGAACCCGAGCGAATCGGTCGTTACATTAACATTGAAATCAAGATCAATTTCAGTAGCACCCAAAATTACAAAATCTAAATCGTTACAAATTGGATTCTCTTCAAAAGGATTTCCATATTTGCTAGCAGACATAGCAATGTGATTTTTGTTTTTTGCAAAAGATGTAACTGCTTCTAAATCAAAACATTGAACATCGTACAATTTATCAAACAAATTTTGCTCTAACATACTAACATATGATTTTGTAATACCGCCAGAAGAAAAATAACCCTTTATGTTTTTGCGCTTCATTATATCTTCTATAAATTTAACAACAGCCAAAGATGTTTTTCCAGCTCCTGTTTGCATTGAAAAACCATTCTTAATCAATCCCAAATATTGTAACAAGTTAGCGCAATCTTTTGCTATTTTCAACCCGATAGGATCTTTTGTAACTTCCGTTGTTCCAGATACAATTCCAGTTCTGTCTCCAATAGAATCAATTACAAGTACATAATCTACATACTTACCATCAAACTGATATTCTTCTAGTTCATCAACAACAGTATCAGTGACTAAAACAACCTTTTTAGCATATTCTAAATCACTAATTGCATATCCTAGAGTTCCACAAGCGCTTTTTCCTGTAGCGCCATGACCATTCCCATTTTTATCCACAACTGGGCAAGATAAAAACGCAACATCTATTGGTAGATCACCGCTTTCTATAGCTCTTGCTCTCCCTCCATGAGTATTCATGATAAGTTTCCCTATTAAATGTCCATTACTAATAACTTTTGCAACTGGACCATTTAAATAATTAGTATGAATGTCAGTAATATTCCCATTTTTTATTAGGTCAACTAAATTGGTATATCCTGGAAAAATTGAGCTTGGTGCTAAGTGTATATTCTTTAAATCTCTCTTTTTAATTTCTTCTGAAACTAACTGAATGACCTTATCTCCATTTCTCAAATGATGATGAAATGACAGAGTCATGCCTGAAGAAATTCCAATTATATTAAATACTTCAGATAAATTATCTAAAAAAACAGTCTTGGACTGTTTTTCTTTTTTTGCAATTAAACTTCTTTTCTTATTTAAAAAATCGTCGCTAGAAACAAATGAATTCAAGTTATCAGGTATATATCTTCCTACTCCATTTATCATTATATTCACCTACAATAAATTAAAATTTTTTGCTTTTATAAGTATTTTTTGAGCACGGTTAATTATTGGTTTGTCAACCATTTTTCCTTGAAATTGAAAAGCACCTACATTTGGATTTTCTTCAAACTTCTTAACGACCGCTTTTGCCCATTCAATTTCTTCTACGCTAGGAGAAAATATAGAATTAACTACCTCAAGCTGGTTTGGATGAATACAAGCTTTTGCTTTCATTCCAAGACTAGATGAATAAATGCAGTCTGCACTTAAACCATCAGGATTATTGATATTTGTATAAGGCGTATCAATAGGTATTAATCTATGTTGTACAGCTACATAAATAATTCTTGAACGTGCATATGATATTTCATTACCTTGTTCTGTTCTTTTAATTTCTAAATCACTCGCCAAATCTTCTCCGCCTAAGAAGAGTCCGATAAGTCTTTTGTTTTGGGCAAATTCTTGTATTTCGTTTATACCTTTAGCGGTTTCAATCAACGCTATTATTTTAGTTTCATCTAATTGATTTGTTTTTTCAAACTCAACTAAGTAATCAAAAACAGCACTAATTACATCTTTATCTGATTTAGGAATTAATAAACAATTAATTTTTTTAGTCTTTAATAACTCTATGTCATTATCAAACCATTCGCTTCCATAACAATTCACTCTAAGAATTACTTGTTTTGGTAATACGCTTGAGTTTTTTAAATAATTCCTCACTAAGTTTCTTGCATTTGCTTTTTCATTAATACTAATTGCATCTTCTAAGTCAAATATAATCGCATCAGTCTCAAAAACATCAGCGTTTTGTAACATTGACGGATTATTTCCTGGAATAAACAATAATGATCTAAACATCTTGTTTCATCCTTTCAATAGCAGTAAGAAGTCTAGATTTAATTGTATAATCTAAAGCTCCTTTATCATCAATAATTACATGTACATTCTCGATACCATTTTCTTTTAAAGTATTTTCGACAGTTTCAAGAATTTGCTCATAGAAAAAAGGACCAACAACACTATTGATTTCTATTTTTTTTACATCACTAGATTCAATTGTAATTAAACAATCATTTGATTCTTTACTACCAGCTATTCCTTTCATACATTACCTCTTATTTGTCAAAGCTAACACTCTGTTCATTTCATTTTTTACAATCATATAACCAGCATCTACACCCATCCCTGGTTTAGCCAAACATTGATCTGCCATACATGCAATAGCGATGTTTGTAGTAACTTCTGCGGATATATTAGTTTCGTTACAAGTACCGCCACAATAACTACCTATACCAATTTTATTACAATAAATAATAGCTTCGCAAATATTATTAACACCACCTAAATCTGGTGTTTTAATCTGCAACATATGCCCTGCTTTATTGTCAGCAAAATCAATTATATCTTCTAAAGTATTACACCATTCATCAGCTACTATTTCTATTGAAGATTTTTTTTCATCAATCATTCTTGTTATATCAGAAAGATACCTAATAGTATCTTCTTTATTTCCGCTGTCTATTGGACCTTCAATTCTCAATTTAAATGGAGCTGCTGTCTTTTCTAAAACAAGCAAATAATCAACAATACGATCCAAATCATTATTAAAAGCGATACCTATCGTTCCGTAAACATCAATATGAAGAACCGGCATATAATCTTCTCTTAATCTGTGGGTAATAATCCTATTTTTTAACCAAACAATATATTCTAATAATAATTCACCGTTTTTACCTAATTTCTTATCAACGTTATTAATAAGAGCATGCGGTAAAACATCCGCTTCTTTAATTATCATTTTATCAACATTGTCATATCTATCATCACCACTTTGCGTGAAAACAGGTACTGATTTATATTTCTTTTCAGTTATATTATACTCTTTACGAATAACTTCTGCCATTGTAATATGTAAACTTTTTGAAGTCGCTGAAAGCAATGCTTGAGTTAAACCGTATCTAATTGCTGTATGCAATTTTTTCTCTCCAATTAATAAACGATCAAATCTTTCAGCTAAAGGTTTAAACTCATTTACATCTAAACCAATTAACAAAGGTATAATGTGTTCTTCCATGAAAGGGATATAATTATCAGCTAAAAACAGTGGATCTCTTCCTCCAGTTCCAGAATACTGAACAGCAGCACAATCACCAATTCCAACATCGCCGTTTTCTAAAACTAATTGCACTGATATCGCTTCACCACGTTGTCTGATTGTCTGAAACCCTTCTATTAACGGCGTTCCTACATAAAAGAAGCCATCATTAACGGCTCCATTTTTTATCGCTTTTTGATCATCAAAGAAAAATCCTGTATATGATTTTGATAAAATTACATCTTTTATTTTCATTTTAAATTCCTTAGTGGCCTTCCTATTAATTTTCCCTTACTTACTGAATATATATCATCAACTGTTAATTGAAATGATATTTCTCTTCCTTCTGTATCTGCTCTTTCTTTAATCTTTTTATAGTGAAATTCTCTAATTTCATCATTCATAGCTAGATTTCCAAAGTCTAAAATTCTTATTCTTCCTTCGTTATCTCTAGCCGGGAATACTTTTCCTGCGTTATACTTACTTGGAGCAAACGGAATATCTAGTAAACCTTGTTCAAAAGCCCTAACTGTTCCAACAGCTAAATCTCCTTCTCCAACTTTTAAAACGACATCTATTAAACATGAAACCTCTTTTTTAATTTGTTCCATTTCTAACCTTAAATCATCACTGTTTGAAATAGTTTGATCTTTAAGCATATTAACGATAAATTTTGATGCTTTTACACCCAAACCATTGGCTTCCATCGTTGGAATACCGACAGACTCATGCGGTGATTTAGTTATAAGCTTTGTAGCTTTAGAAAGCGCGGCTACAGAAGAACTATAAGATATCAAAGCCATTGCTTCAGCTTCATCTGAAGGAAATCCTCCCATCCATTGATGGAACACGGTTGACACTTCCATATTTTTATATCCAAATCTATCAAGATACTCAATAGTTTGATCATAAAGAGAGTGAACTGCAGCTATATCTTGAATTAGATTTCCGCCCATACCATAACCAACAGTTATATTCTTCACACCTTGTTCAGCCGCTAATAAAGCTTCGATAATCATTACAGTATTTGATATAGCTGGTGGAACTAATGTTCCAGTTAACGGCCCAAAAGGTTCGCGATTAATTTTTATACCTCGTTCTTCATAATAACCGACTAACCTGTCAACATACTGCCAATTCTTTATTGAAACATCCAATGGAATTGATTTTGCATAAGGAATATTATATGAAATACCCCCACCTTCATTTGATGTCCAACCTGCAGCGTGGATAATTTCTGATAATAATCTGGCATCAGGCGTTCCATGTCTTGCTTCCAAAGGTCTATCAACAGACTCAAGTACTCTTTTACACCCTTTAACTCCATGGTTAACTACAGGAAAGCCATTTAATAAAGCTCTATTTTTTGTTTCTGATTCTTCTAATCCGCTTTGTGCTTCCTGATAGCGATTTTGTCTAGTATAACTATCAATTGTTGTAGGCAAACAATCAGCTCCAGAGGCTGATAGATATTTCAACAACTTAATGTGCTCGCTTAATACAGGAACTCCACCTCTGGGTTGTATTAAAGTGTCATCATTAGCTTTAGCTTTATTCAAAACCATCGCGAAATTCTTTTCTTCCGGAATTGTTTTTAAGTAAGCGACAGCCTGGTCCAAATTAAGTTCTTCATCTCTGCCAGTGGGCCAAGTTTTTAATACTTCTTCTCTTAATTTAAGGAATTCCTCTTCAGTTATTTTCTTATTTGATAAATTCATCTTGATTACCTCTAATTTGAGTTATATGTTTCTTCATTATTTTTAACGCCACCATTGGCTTTATCTTTGATAACAATCCCATTGAAGCCATAATATAATTATGATCAATCAAAAAATCCGGGTCATTAGGTCTAAGTTCAGATGGATTGTGTAAAATATTCGTTGTTTGTCTTAATATTTCATACTGATGCTTGGAATTAATTATTACTCCTCCAGTACCAATAACATAAGCAACATCGGATAAGTCTTTTCCCACCTGGTTAAATACTTTTCCCATCGGTGTTAACACTTCATTAATCTTACCACAATGTCTATGCATTGCTCTATAAGCACACATTTCTCCTAAAAATTGATCAATAAATTCATCATGAGAACTTTCAGGCAATAATTTAACGTTTTCATACCTGCGATTAACTTCAGCTACTATATCAACGCCTTTATCTTTATTAATGAAATTAATTTCTCTTTCAGACAATGATTTAACTATTCCGGGAGCAGAATAACGCATTCCCAAATCACCTTCAACAGTTCTTTTAGCGAAAGGTTCTTCTAAACCTTGTATAATTACATCACTTCTTTTTGTCGAGCCACAGATTGAATAAAGATCCGTGGTTGCTCCACCAATATCAAGCACAACTATTTCGCCGAGTCCTTCTTCATCCAAGTAACCTTCAGACAAAAGCTTAGCAGCATCTAAAACCGCAGAAGGTGTTGGTAAAATCACGCGATTAATATCAGATTCAATTTTTTTAATGCCTTTTGCTTCAATAATCTGTTTTAAAAATATCTCTCTAATTTTTTCTCTAGCACTAGATATGTTTAAAACATTAATTGCTGGCATAACATTATCACAAACGTGACCATTCATTTCATATTTTTCAAAAATCTCAACTATTTCATCTTGAGCAGATTTGTTTCCAGCAAAAATAATCGGAATTTTTATTCCCGACTTACCAAGTATTTCAGCGTTATATATAACTGATTCTGAATTCCCACCATCAGAACCACCAGCTAATAGAATTATATCTATTTTTTTTTCAATAATTTGATTAACTTCGCTCTTATTAATATGATGTGACAAAATCAAATCGACTTTCGCTCCCGCGCCTAAACACACTCTTTTAGCTGCTTCAACAGTTAGTTCTTTAACAAGACCAATAGCGGCCATTTTTAGGCCACCAGCAGCTGAAGAACAAGCAATCGTTTCTTCAAATTCTATTTTTCTACCTAGTTTATCAAAAAGTTTGTTAAGAGACCTTTGATAGCCGTCGGTAATATCTGTTTCTACTGTAGTATAATCTGATGAAGTACCCAAAATTTCACAGCTTTCAGAATCTACAGCACACAACTTAGTAAAAGTAGAGCCAAAGTCAATAAGCAAATAATTTGCCATTTTACTCTCCTAAATCTGTTTTTATATCATTTAAAGATTCATCTATAGAAGTACCAGGTGGATAAACACGATTAAATCCCATTTCAACAAATCTTTTTTTAACTTCAGTGAAATCTTGTTTACCAACTACGATGTTTCCACCAACATAGAGTAGTATGTTTTCAATACCAGATTCTATACATTTATTTCTCATACCTCTACAGTCAATTTCCCCGTGACCATAAAGAGAAGAAACCATGATCATGTCCGCATTAGTTTCAATTGCTGCATTTATAAAGTCTTCTTGCGAAGACAAAACTCCAATATTGACGACGTTGTATCCAGACTTTGTTAAAGTATATTCAATTATTTTATTTCCAACCGCATGAACATCGGCACCTATTACTCCGATTACTATTGTTTTCAATCTATTCCCCTCGAATTTGTAAGCGTTTTTAT
This sequence comes from Candidatus Izemoplasmatales bacterium, assembly GCA_041672325.1. Taxonomy (GTDB): domain Bacteria; phylum Bacillota_I; class Bacilli_A; order Izemoplasmatales; family Hujiaoplasmataceae; genus UBA2289. Next base: position 2,962 of record JBAYZV010000048.1, on the reverse strand, counting down.
AACATATTACATTATAACATAGACCATATAGTATTTAAAGAAAAAATCTCAGTTTTATTTTTAGGTTTTTTTTAAATTTTTAGACATTAAAAGATAAAATGAACAGATAATCGCTTAATCTATTTAAGTATTTTTTTGAAACCTCTAAATCCACTCGTTTTTCACTATCAACAAAAACATTTAATTGTCTTTCAGACTTTCTTGCAAGTGTTCTAGCATAATCAACATATGCCCCAGCTAGTGTTTTCTCACTTCCCGGTAAATAGAATCTTGCTTCAAGAGGTTTGACATCGAGATATTCTTGTATTTTTACTTCCAACAATAAAACATCATCTTCTTTAATTTGTGTCAGTATATTATAAAGATCAGAATCATATTCACTTGCTATTAAAGAATTTAAATTTTGTAAATTCATTTGTATAGTCTTCAAAAATTCAGTATGACAATAATGATAGGAAAGTCCTAGAAAAGAGCTTAACTCATCGATGCTTCCCAATGTTTCAAATAAAACATGTGTTTTTCTATATGTTTTATTCTCAAAATTTTTTGACAAACCTGAATCACCATATTTAGTTGCTATTTGATCTATTTTACTTACTGGCATTACTTTTCACCTCTTCTTTTTATCTATTAGAGTATTGATTGCAAATGTAGCCACATCTTCTGCAAAATTACCTGGCCCAAATCCAGCATCATATCCCAATTCTTTAGCTAATTCATGAGTAATTCTTGCACCCCCAGCTATGAGAACAATGTTATCTCTTAATCCTTCTGACTCTAATAATTCAACTAATTCAATCATATTCTTAAGATGCACCTCTTTTTGTGTAACAGTTTGTGAAATTAGCAAAACATCAGCTTTTTTCTCTCTTGCAAATTTAATGAAATCTTCATTCAAAACCTGAGAGCCCAAATTATATGCGTCAATGCCTTGATATCTTTCTAGACCATAGTGTCCGGCGAAGCCTTTCATATTCATAATTGCATCAATGCCAACAGTGTGAGCATCGGTTCCGGTAGAAGCTCCTACAAAAATAATGTTTCTGTCAAATTCCTTTTTAATCAAATTTTCAATTTCTTCTCTTTCCATCGCTTTAGAAGTGATTTCTTCTACATGAATCTTATCCATATCAACAACTGCTTTCACACTACCATAAACTATATATAAACTAAAGTTATCACTTAAACTTTCTGCATTTACAACCGCTGGGTCAATCATTCCCATGTCTTTTGCAATTTCTTTTGCGCAAGCTATTCCTTTAGCTGACACCGAAATCGGCAAAGTAAAACTAAGCTGAACTTTGCCATCATTTATCGTATCACCATATGGTTTAATTTTCATTGAATGATTCCTCCATCTTTTCTAGCACAACATTTATATAGTTTTTGCTTTTTTCAAACACACCCGCTAACCCTTTGCCACCATTAACAGGTCTTTTTGTTTGTGCAAACACGCCCGTAGCCAAACTATTAAACATCCCATCAATCGCTATCTGTTTTAGCAGTTTTTCAGCTGAATTCAAAACTTCTTTTGCGCGATTTTGAATTAAACCATTTGATTTATACTCTATTTCATCCCCTAAAGATTTCATAGAATTTTGAATCATCTTTGCATTTTTAATTGCTAGATAACGGTCAGATAAATACGGAGTATGAATAGCTTCTGTCATCATTCCTAATAAGTGTATTGACTGATTAGTCATTGTAGTTACCATATTAAACATTGTATTTTGTTGATATGCTCTAAATATATTTCCATTTATATGTTTTGTAGGAGGCATATACTTTAAAGGTGCATCAGGGAATATTTCTCTCGCCATTTGCGCTTGAGCTAATTCAAGTAAAAAACTATTTTCAACGTCCGGATTTATTTCAAATGCATGTCCCAATCCCATAAGTCTACTCGGTAGTTTTGCTTTCTTCGCAAAAGCTTCGTTAATAAACTGTGATGCAGTCACTGTATGTGCTTCTTCTACAGCATCAGACGTAGTTAGATAATTATCTTCGCCAGTGTTAATTATTATGCCAGAATAAGCGTTAATTAAACGTGAAAAATATTGGTCAACAAATGTCCGTTGCATATTTATATCTCTAAAAATAATACCATACATACTGTCATTAAGCAGAACATCCAATCGTTCTAGCGCTCCCATAGCAGCTATTTCAGGCATACATAATCCGGAGGCATAGTTCACTAGGTAAATGTATCTTCCTACTTCTTCACCCACTTTATCTAACGCTTTACGCATTATCTTGAAGTTTTCTTGAGTTGCAAATGTTCCGCCAAAACCTTCTGTAGTTTTTCCGTAAGGTACGTAATCTAACAAAGATTGACCTGTAGATCTAATAACTGCAATTATATCAGCTCCAGCCTCAACCGCTGAAACAGCTTGAGTCACATCTTCTTCAATATTACCAGTTGCTACAATCACATAAATATCCGTTTTATCTCGAGGATATTTCTCTAAAAACTTTTCTCTATCAGATTTGTTCTTTTTAATTCTGCTTAAATGAGCTTCATAATAAGGTTTTAATATCGCAAATGTTTCATCGCGATTAACAAGATTATAATCACATAAAGTAACTTCATCTTCTAAATATTTATCAATAAATTCATTTAGAGACAGTTTTGTTGCGTTAAGAGCACTAGCTATATAAACGCTAATACCATTACCGATATCACCGTTTTTTACAACATCATCGACTAATCGATTTGGTAGTGGCACAGAAAAATCATCTACACCATCCACTCCCAATAGTCTAAGTACTGTTCTTTCAACAGTTACTGTAGTATGCTTATCAATAAAATCTTGAACATCATCTGCAATTATATTCGCGTAGTTCCGACAAGATTTTACAATATCTTGATTTATATTTAATTTATTCATTATAACCATCCTTCATTACGTTAATTACTTCTCTATTCAAAGCTTTTTCTAGTTTGTTTTTAAACTCATCATCA
>JBAYZV010000047.1:0-11657 GCA_041672325.1 Candidatus Izemoplasmatales bacterium | reverse complement strand
TTGAGAAGCATCTCCACGTCTACCTGATAATTTATAACTCAAAATTTCTTTTGTATAAGCATCAAAGTAGAAAGTAAGTTCATAATATTTGCCTTTGACATAAAATGAAGTCATATCAGAAACGACCACTTCCAGAGGGTGAGATAAGTATCTCCAAGAATTATTAATAAGGTTTTTGTACTTAACCCTTTCATCGCCAGGTCTAACATATCGATAGTGCTTACCGGCAGATATTATTCCGGCGTATTTACAACATAAATGGACATGATAATTACTCCAAGTTGCTTTGTAATGTTTTGCTGCATAGGCTCTAATCCAGCGATATCCATGAGAAGGATGCTTATGGTGGATTTCTTTTATAATAGCGATATCTCTATCACGTTCTATTTGTTTAGAAGAAGGATTATCTTTTCTTGTCAACCATTTATAGTACCCAGATCGATTGACATTCATCAGTTCACATAACATCTTTATTGAATGATTAACACTTAATCTTTCAATGATTTGAAATTCCAGTTGTTTATAGAAACGTATTCCTTTTTTGCACCAACTCCTTTCGTGAGATAACCTTTTTTAATCGTTCAACCTCAATCTTCAATTTCAAGTTTTCTTTCTCTAATTCTTCAATTGTAGTTCTTGGCTTAAATGTTCCTTGTGGTCTTCCCTTCCCTTTACCTCTTTTCTTTCCAATCTGACTTTTGGGACCTTCTTTACCGTTTTCTCTGTAAGCTCTCAACCAAAACACTAAAGAAGTAGGGAATATATTATATTTAGTAGCACATGCCCTAATTGAGATTCGATGATCGAGATGATCTTTAACAATCTCAAATTTTTCCTCATCTGTATACAGATGATACTCTTTCTTTTCAATCATAGTATCAATTCCTCCTTATCTATTAACTATAACAAAAAAAGTAGACTGTGTTAATCTTTTTAATATGTCTACTTTTACTATACCAGTTCAAATTGTATCAGGCCTTTTTATATAGCAATAAGCCCTTTAGGTTTAGAAAACAAAATTCTATGGACAAACGTATGTATTATTTTGCTGGTGTGGGGTATAATGTTAATAAATACTATGAAAGGATAAAAAACTATAATGATGAAAAAGGCATTAGAAGATTTTAATTTGGAAATTAAAGAAATATCAACAAAAAATCCTTGGCAAAATGCAGATGAAAATATAACAATTCTACAAACTGATAAAGATATATATTATGATGAATCTTTAAAGAAAGCTTGGGGATGGGAAAATCAAACATTAGAACAAAAGAAGAAATACATAATCAAAAATCAGTTCCCTTTACCAATTAATGGTAATTTTAGAAAAGCAAAATATTTGATGCTATATTCTAATCCTGCGACAGAGGAAAACCCAATTCTCCCTGAGACAAAGCAAAAACTTTTAAAATGTTTCAAGTTAGAAGAAAAGGCCGAACTAATTATCGCAAACAAACATTGGGATAAATTTTACACGAAAGAACTTACACGCTTTTTCAGATATGATTTTGAGGAAAACAAAAATATATCCCAAAAAAAGGAAAAAGTATCACAATTTTTAAACCAGTTTTGTTTTATTAATTATTGTGCTTATGCGACAGGTATTAATACTTTTAACTTTTCTGATGTGCAAATTCAAAACATGAAAGGCAAAGTTTCTTTGAATGATCTTGAAAGTACAAAATTTGCTATTGAATTAGTAAAACTTTGGATAAGAAATAAAGGATATGAGAATATATATATTGTTAGAGCCAGAGATAAAGTTTGGATAAATCATCTTTTTGCAAAACTTGAACTTCATACTATGTATAATGAAAACACCAGTGACAATAAATAGTCATCTAGTGTTTTTTAAAATTAATCTCTTATACCATGATGTTTTAGTTTGTTATAGCATTATTCATAATCCTGTACTTATTTAGACTTAATATGATATCAATAACATCTTTGTCCGTAAATGCTTTCGTATACTTTTGAAAAGCAAGAGAGGTTAGAATAACTTTAATGCGACTTATAGTTGTATGTAACTCAATAGAATTTGTATTCCTGAATAGTTTAATTAACTCTAGTTCAACTTCTCTTTTGAATTTGTTATACATGTACATGTCATAATTGCTATTTTGTGCTAAACCGATGATGTTTCCTGGTTCAATAATAAAGTAATCTACTTCACCTTTTCCATTTGCATTTTCTTCAGCTCTGGTTCTAATTATAACTGGAGTAGCTTTTTTTCCATAATATTCCAATATTAAAGATGATAGCATAATTGCTGTCGTCTTTTTTTCTGGAACATCCTCTAATGTTTTAATCATTGCTTCAACCAGAGTATATGGAGATTTCTTATAGTTTTTAATTTTTGATAATTCACTCTTTAACTCAATTTGATTCTTTACATAATCAATATCGAAAACAACATATTTGCCAATACCATTTTCGACGATAATCGCATAATCGTTCTCATTTATTATATATTCTAGGTTATTAATATCATTTTTCAAAGTATCTGTTGTTATTATTCCTTTAAAATCAAGTTTCATCAAGATCACCTCAAACAAATTTTACCATATTTATATTAAAAAGTATAGAATAGTATATACAAAAAATTATAATATGATATAATAGTATAGAAAAGTATAGAAAAAGTATAGAAAATGGCGGATTTTGTATGAGTGATGAACTATTAAGTAAAGCGACAAAACTATTCGAGGAGAAAGAATATTTAACTGCAAAGTCTCTTTTTTTAAGACTGGGAAAAGAGAATGCGATAGCACAATACTATTTAGGTGCAATTTATCGCATGGGATTAGGTGTTTCTGACGATCAAAAGAAAGCGTTTCAATGGTTTTTGAAAGCGGCAAAGCAAGGACATGCAGAATCACAATATTTGGTTGGATGTGCGTACACATGTAGTAGCTTCTTTATGTTCAATGAAACTGACCTTGTAAAAAATAATTTTGAACAAATAGAATGTATAGCAAATAAAGATTTTTCCATTTGGCAAGATGATTTACCATATTTTGACTTAAACGGAAGAGGTGTAGAACCTAATGATAAAGTAGCATTGAAATGGATCAGACAGTCAACTGATCAAGGATATGTCAATGCATTGGTGGCATTAGGAGATTTATATGATTTGGGTATGGGAGTTAAAGAAGATAAAAAAGAAGCTGTTAAATGGTACAAAAAAGCTGCAATAAAAGGAAATATAATAGCCTTAAGAAAGTTAGCTTTTTTCAGTTCGATCTATGATAAAGATTTTCAAAAATCCATTGATTATTATTTAAAAGCTTACAATCTCGGAGATGCTCAAACAGCATATTGGATAGGTCGAGAATATGAAAGAACAAATGACAATGATGAAAACTACCAAGAAGCATATAAGTGGTATAAGAAAGCTGCTGAAGAGTCAGATCGTTTTGAAGCATATGTGAAAATAGGAGATTTTTATAGGGTAGGGAAGTATGTAGAAATTGATTTTGAAGAAGCAATAAGATGGTATAGGAAAGCAATTAAATCATTTAGAAAGACACATAAAAAAGAAACATCGATTGCACATGAAAAACTATATGATTTAAAAAAACTAGGTTATGAGAATGCAATAAATGATAATGAGATTATTGAGTACCTAATTGAAACTGCAAAATATTCAGATGAAGCAAGAATAAAATTGACAGAATATAATAAAAAAGGATTTGATATTGGAGAGAAATCAAGGATGATGCTTGAATTGTTTGAAAAGGCTGAAAATGGTGATAAAAATGCTCAAATTAAATATGGTTATCAATATATAGTAAATAGAAGTGTTGATAGTTCTATAAGAACAAAAGCACTTGATTGGTTTTTAGAAGATGCTTCAAATGGCAATAAAGAAGAACAGTTTTTACTATCATTTTTATATGCTGGAGATAATTATGGACAGGAGAGAATGTACTGGTTGAGAAAAGCAGCAAATCAAAATCATCATCAAGCCCAGTATGAATTAGCACTTAGTTATAAAGAAGATAATCCTAAGGAGTTTACAAATTATATGATAAAAGCATCTGAATCCTATATCTATGCTCAAATAGATTTGGGGTATGATTATGCTCATGGAAATTTGCTTGAAAAAAATTACTATGAAGCATACGTGTTATACCAAAAAGCGGCATCCAATATGAGGAAAATTAAAGACATCTTTGTATTAAGAATAATTAATTATGTCAAGCTTAGATATAATGCAGCAAATGATGAAGCTGAGTTATTAGCAAACCAAGGAAATGTTGATGCACAATTATATATGGGATGTTTATATCAATATGGCTTTGAAGTCAAACGAAATAAAGTTAAAGCGATTTATTGGTATTCGATGGCAGAAAAACAAGGCAGTGATGAAGCGAAAATACAATTAGAAAAAACACAGAAGGATTTTGATTAGTATATGAATATAAAACTATTAAATAAAGTCCTTAAGGAAATCAAAAATCAATTGAAATTAGATTACGCATTAAATCAAGGTTTTATGTGTCCATCTTGTACAACAAAAATAATAAATGAAACATATGGGTTAAGTGCTAAAGGTATTTATGTTAGATGGTTTGGTAAAGAACAAGATCAACTACCAATTGCAAAACTTGACAGATTATATATTAATCATGATTTTGGTGACGAAGAAAATAATTATCGATATAAAGAGGTTGTTAAAATATTAGAAAAGTATTATCTAGTAGATTGGGCCCATTCAAATAAAAGAACTATTTTAATCAAAGAAAAGGAGAAAATGAAAAATGATTGAGTTTTTAATAGTGTCAGTTATTGTGATAGCACTTGTTTTATTAGGTTTATTAATCTTCATTTGGTATCAATTTAATAACACTGATTCTAAGTTAGTAAAATTGATACAAGCAAGAATTAGATTAAACAATGTCGATTACGAACTTGATAGACTTGTATTTCCAATCAAAGAGGAAGAATCCGAAAATTAAACAATATTTTTTAGAAAGTGGACTGTATAGGTTATTTCCAACACTTATTTTGGGAATCATTCCTATTTTAATAGAAAAACCATCAGCAATGATGGTCTTTTTTTCGGCTTTATTTAGAGATACTTTCATATTCGTCAGGAGTGTTATATTTAAGAGGTGCATTTGGACGCTGTGTGTTAAAAAAGACAACATATTCGTCAATAGCTTTTTCTAATTCCACAAAACTGTTATAGATGAGACGATAAATTTCTTCTTTCTTTAAACTCGCAAAGTAACTCTCGGCTACCGAGTTATCATATGAACAACCTTTTTTAGAAAATATGCTCTGCTATGAAAAAGTGAGACACACTTCCCCCTTTGAGAGGATGGAGTATAATAGAAAAAGATAAGGGAGAAGTAATTATGACAAACCACTATACAACGGAATTTAAATTAAAAATAGTTAAAATGATATTAGAAGAACAAATATCAAAACATGAAATTGAAAGAGAATATAAAGTAGCTAGAAAAACCCAAAGAGACTGGGTAACTAAATATGGACAAGAAGGAATAACAGGATTAATTAATAAGAAAAAACAAAGAGATAAAATACCGACGGATCAAACAGAAGATACGATAGAAGATTTAAAACATCAAATCTTCTTACTGAAAATAGAAATTGAACGATTGAAAAAAGGGTATTCAGAGAAAGACGTTAAATACCTAAAAAAAACAAATAAAGAAATATGAGTATCAAATCATCGATCAATTCAAATCCAAATATTATATTAAGGAACTGTGTGATTATTTGGGAGTACATAAATCAGGATATTAGAGATGGGAATCTACTCTAAAGCGAGAAGAAAAGCCTTTAGAAGGACAAAACATCAATCTAATAAGTTTCCTAATCTAATTAATAATAACTGGACAACCACAAGACCATTTGAGATTGTATGTAGTGATACAACGATGTTAGTCATTAACGGTAAGAAATATGACTGGAACTTCCATATAGATGTCTTTAACAACGAAATGGTAGGTTGGGACCTAGCAAACTACAAGCATGGTATGGGAGTCATAAATCATCTGAAATCATTAAAAGAAATTTTATGGATTAAAGAGAAAAGAGGATATGGTGATTTAACTACGATATTACATAGTGATCAAGGAAATATCTATTCATCAAAGAAATTTGAACAAGTTCATATATGATTTGATTTGGACCTTAAAAAAATACCTCTTAAGTCTCTGCTTAAAAGGTATATTTTTTTTAAAAAATAACTCTATCATGGTTCTCATATGTTAACCAATTAACCAATCATTTGAGTTGTTTAGATTATGAGTCAATGATATCAATCGGTTTCATATTCCATATTCGAATAAACGGTAGAATTAAGGAAACAATCGATACAAACAATGCTAATAACAACATCGCTATCGTTGCGGAACTTTGATATGTGAATAATACTACTTGATACCCAGTTCCACTGATAATAGATTGATTCAGTCTAGGGATTGCTATTACTAACCAAAGAATCGATAAACCATAATATGCAAGAGATAGCAGAAGCATTTGAATTCCATATAAACCTACTAATGATAATTTAGAAGCTCCCACAGACCTTAATACACCAATTTGATATGTATATTTAGATATCATTTGAGTAAACAGATTGGATAAGAATAATAAGGATATCAGTCCCAAAACGATACTTATGGACGCGGAGACAGTGGATACTTTTGATGCAACATATTCAGTTTGATATAGCGTGTCGCTTAAATAGCTATCATGTCGGTAATTATCTGCTATTTCTGACAAAAACGATAAATTATCTTGATTGGAATCCGATAGTTGTACAATCGCTTTACTATAGCCATTTTCAGATATAAGAATGGTTTGTAGTTTTTCAGAACTCAGTACAATCAAAGGGTGCATAGAGGGTACTTGTTCTACGGTAGCACTAGGATTATATAAACTTGGATCATAATAGACTCCATCAACCTGAATTGTGACAGTTGTTACAACTAAACTACCTAGTTCATAGTTAAATCGTGACAAGACTAATTCTCTTGTTTGATCAGAATAGTCTGTTAAATCAAAGTTGCCTTCAATGATAGAACCAGGAGTGAAATTCGTGTTGTAAATAAGATTAAACGATTCAAGGTCTAGAAATACACCATCGCCTTCAGGAAGCACTTTGTCTGATTCTAAATAGTAATAATCATTTGTCTTAGATGTGATTGTAAACAATTCCATTTCTGATAATGTATCATTAGACACCTGGAAATAAAGAGATTGATAAGCTAATAGATTCATGAAACATGAATCATTCACATAAATTCTTGATAAAAGATCGCTTTGCACTTGTTTGAATTCAAGATACAATGAGTGATCTTCTTCATAGCTAGGATTACTACGATCAGCTGATTTGTTTGCTAATACCGAATATTGTTGATAGTTTGTATCTAAGATACCAGTAATTGTATATATTTGTTCATTAATTGTAAGGGTCACAAGCCCATCGGTTATTAAAGAAATAGAAGTGGTTGGAAATAAATGGTCATACATATAATCAGTGAGTACAATGTCGGAATCATCATCGCCTAATGTACCAATTAGGTATGTGTAAGGAATAAATTCATCCACGATTACAACTCCGCTGAAATATGCAGGAGTAAAATTGTCTGACTGATCTGTGGTCACGGTATTATTTATAATTCGATTGAACTCATTTGGTATACTAAGAGGCATGTTGTATATTCTGTCAAGTGGTAAAGCAGCATCTAGGTTAGTAAGATGTTCTATGTCTATGTCTGAGAGAGTTTGTAGATCGCATTGACCCTCAATAATTGAAGAGGAATCACATCTATTGATTGGTAGAATGGATACATCATGGTCTTTAAATGTTTCCAAGCTAGAAGCATTGCGATCATAATGTGAAACAATTTGACTCATCCCAAACAAAAAAAGAGCTAACGAAGCAATACAAATCGATACAATTGTCCTGATTTTCTTAAATGAAAGGTTTAATTTCGCCATCTTGAATGCTGTTCGAAGTGGGAGTCGTAACTTTTTTTTAGGTAAAGCCCAATCAAATTTTATATTTGATTTTGTTTCATTTTCAGAATCATTAATGACAACTCCCTTTTTTAGTTCAATAATTCTATCAGCATACCGATTTGCATATTCTAGATTATGAGTTACCATAATAACAAGTTTTTCTTTTGATACAAGTTTTAAATAATCCAGTATTTGTATTGAGGTTTCCGTGTCTAAATTGCCAGTTGGTTCATCTGCTAGTAAAATAACAGAATCTTTTACAAGTGCTCTAGCAATAGCCACGCGTTGTTTCTCTCCACCAGACAAATCTTTTGCAAGTCTATCTTTTAAATCTACGATGCCTACAGTGCTAAGTGCAGATGCCAGGCGTTCTTCTTTATTGTTACTTTGATGTTGCAAGTCTAGTGCTAACAAGACGTTGTCTCGAACAGTAAAATCTTCCAATAAATTATAGCTTTGAAAGACAAAGCCTATGCATGTATTGCGAAATAAGTCGAGAGTCTTTTGTGAGTAAGAATTGATTGAAGTGCCTTGAAAGATAATCTGACCAGAATCAGTTGTATCAAGCCCTCCTAAAACATTCAGTAAGGTAGTCTTACCTGAACCTGATTTTCCTACAATACAAATGAAACCTGTATCCGGAAATTCAAGTGAAATATCTTGAAAAGCTTTGGTTATTATATGTTTTCCTTTTGAATATGATTTTGATATTGATTTTGCTTTTAACATAATAATTCACCTTTCATCTTAAAACTAGTTGTATCCTCTCATTTAAGTGCTTTAAGATTATAACCCATCCATGAATTTTCATCCAATACGCTTGAACTCACCATAACAATTAGAGTTTGATTGTAACCAATATTAAGATTTGTTATTATTGAGTACAAGCTTGCATCATAATTATCATTATAACTTACAAGGTTGCCAAATGCATCATATACACAAATTACAGTATCATGAAGATAATACGTTGGAAATGGTGCGTAACTTGTTTCAACAAGAAGCGTAAAAGCTCCATACGATGTAATAATTAAAGGTAGAAAACGAGCAGCGTTATGAGCGATGTTTGTGTTATAACTGTCGTTCGTATTCCAGTATTTCTTTGATAGTATTCTAGGGAAATCGACAGACAGGATACAGTCCGTTTCTCCCAAGGAATAACCACTCACCTCAATATAATATTTTTGATTCTTTACAACATCAAATAAAATTCGTGATTGTGAATTTTTCTCCCCAGTTTCATAAGTTACTGGCACTGCACTTCCATATACATTATACACTTTTAAAGATTATAATTGCATTTATTTTACCAAAAATAAGAACTTTTAGCACAAAAACAGATTGGTTAACAGACAGTAAATTGGACACAAAAAGTTGGCATTTACTGATTAACATAAAGAAAATCGTCAGTTTTGACGGTTTTCTTTTGTCTTTATTAGGTCTATTTTATCAAATTCATCAGGTGTTATATGGCCAAGTGATTCATGTGGATACACTGTATTAAAAAAATACGATGTATTCGTCAATATAATCTTTCAGATGTTTAAACCAATTATAAATGTGGAAAATGAAGTTCAAGTGTAAAAAATGTGGTAAAAAGACCTTGGAACAATCATTTACGACAATACTATGGGACTAATTAGGAGCTGATTTAGCTCCTTTTTTATTGTTAAAAAACGAGGAGATAATATTATGCAAAGAATAACAAGTTAATCAGTTTTTCGAGGTCATCCGGATAAGGTGTGTGATCAAATCAGTGATGCTATATTAGAAGCAATATTAGAACATGGTAATGAGTATAGAGTAGCAGTAGAAACAGCTATTAAAGACAACTTGGCTTTAATCTTTGGTGAAGTAACAGTAATTTCCTCATTAAACTATAGATGAGCTTATACCAAAAAGTTGTACTTTTATATAATATATCAATATTTTGTATCTGATGAAAATGAAAGCAACTTATACCTGAAGGGTTTGTGATAACATTTTTCTTAGGTGATCTCTGTAGTGAAACACGGTGGAAATCCACCAATTATTTCCAATAAAATACTATTCATAGAAGAATACAACATTGTTAAAAAAAAGTAAAACATGGAAAAATATATGTAAAAAAAGTAATAAGAATCGTTAAGACAAAACAGGCGATATCAGAATATTTCAATATTTTTTATGATAATTACAAAGATAATGCTGAAGTTTGAAAGATTCTAGTGGCTCCTAATACTGAATTAAAGAACGTTGTTAATTATAACAATGTAATTTTTATAAATTAAATTCAATGATATATAAAAATTATGATATAATAAATTTTAAGAAAAATACGAGGTGAATTATGGAAATATTACGTTTTATTTTACTTGTTATAATTGGTGGCGTAATTGGATGGTTAACTAATAAAGTAGCCATTAAAATGCTGTTCAGACCAGTTAATCCGCACAAGATATTAGGAATTACTTTTCAAGGAGTTTTTCCTAAAAGAAAAGATCAAATAGCGATTTCATTAGCTGATATTATCGAAAAAGAATTATTATCGAAAGAAGTATTAATGGATCAGCTATTAGATAAAGAAAAATTAGATGTTATTAAAGAAAGATTAAAAGATTTAATTGTTGATAAATTAGCAGAATCTATACCATCTGTTGTTGCTATGTTTATTGGAGGAGATGTTAAAGGTTTCGCAAAAAAATATATTGACAAACATGGTGATGTAATATTTGAAGAATTAATTGATGAGTTCCGGAGTTCAGGTTTAGAGAATATAAATATTTATGAAATCGTTAAAAATCGAATTGATGAACTCGATTTTATTGAATTTGAAAAAATAATATTCGGATTAATGAATAAAGAACTTAGATTTGTTGAATTTGTTGGTTTAGTTTTAGGAGCATTTATTGGTATAATTCAATATCTTGTTACAATACTGATATAATTTTAGAAATGTAAGAGGAATTGAACGATTACTATTTTAGATGTGTTCAGAAAGCCTGTTTTTGGTTTAGTGTGTTTTAAGTTTTCATAACTTATTTGAGGGTTTGTTTTATTAATTATTAAAAGTCTAATTTTGTTATTTATAAAAAGAATGTATGTTTATGGTTAATCTTTCTATAATGTAGTTTTAGGAAGACAATCAGGTTTTTAAAACATAAGAAGTTGTAAAACAAAATTAGATAAAAGCTGTAATATTTATATAGTTAATTCATATAGGTTTACTAAACTGTCTTTTCTAAAGAGGGGTAGAACTGGTTGTTTAGCAAAAAATATCTTAATGAAATATCAGAAGACTCAAAATTAATATGAAGAAATGTAATTGTAAGTATAAATAATTGAAACATATCAATGGTAAATAATTTTAAAAGACTTCTTTTAGAAGTTTTTTTTAGTTTATTTGTATAACAAAAAATAAATGGAAAGTTTACTTGACATATAATAAATGTTTTGATAAAATATATGTAAAGTAAACTTGTCATAAGGAATGGGGCGATAATTTGAAAAATAAACTTGAAGAACTGAGAAAGTTACGTGGTATCAAACAGGAAGAATTAGCTGATGAATTAGAAGTTTCAAGACAAACAATAGGTTCTCTGGAGAATGGACGATATAATCCTTCTATTGTCTTGGCGTTTAAAATAGCTAAGTTTTTTGACAAGAGTATAGAGGAA
>JBAYZV010000046.1:0-11997 GCA_041672325.1 Candidatus Izemoplasmatales bacterium | reverse complement strand
GCGAAGTAAATATAATCGGTGAACATACTGATTATAACGGTGGTCTAGTAATGCCTTTTTGTATTGACAAAGGTATTTATGCAGCTATCAATAAAAACACTGACATGGAAATTAAACTTTTTTCAGAAAATTTTTCTATTCACGGTATAATTAATATTTCTTTAGAAAAAACTAATTTTGATAAAATGGGTAATTTTGGCGATTATCTTTTAGGTGCAATCAAAGAACTTAAACAACGTGGATATGTTTTAAAACATGGTTTAAATATCGTCTTATCAAGTAATCTCCCTGTTGGAGGCGGTTTATCATCAAGTGCTGCTTTGACTGTTTTGTTATTAAAAATATTTGATGATGAGTATAGCTTTAAATTGAACAATATGGAAATAGTTAAAATTGCAAAAGCGGTCGAAAATAATTTTCTTGGCGTTAGTTCAGGAATTATGGATCAATTCGCAATTGTTTACGGAATGAAAAACAATGCAATATATTTAAATACAAAAACTATGGATTATGAATTCGTGCCTTTAGTATTAAATGATTGTTATTTCATTTTGATAAATTCGAGTACATCAAGAAGTCTTAAAGAGTCCAAATATAATATAAGACAAGCTGAAACTCAAGAAGTCTTAAATCTTTTAAAAAATCACTATCAGATTTCTTGTTTATCAGAAATTAAGATGGATCGTTTAGAAGAGGCTTTGTTATTAATTAATGATGAAGTTTTGAAGAATCGTTTAAAACACGTAGTCACAGAAAACAACAGAGTAGATCTTGCGAAAAGAGCTCTAAAGAATAATGATATGAAAGAATTAGGAAGAGTTCTTACAGAAGCCCATTATTCATTAAAAAATGATTATGAAGTATCTACACCAACACTTGATGAACTAGTTCAAATCAGCCTAGAATCGGGCGCCTTAGGTGCAAGAATGATTGGTGGAGGTTTTGGTGGTTCTACCTTGAATCTAGTTCTAAAAGCGAATTTTGAAGGTTTTATCGATACTTTTAACAAAACATATCAAAAAAAATATGAAAAACAGTTTATATATAGCATAGTTTATGCAAAGGACGGAATTAAAGAAATTGATTAGACAAGCTATTATTGATGATTTAAATGAAATATCAATCCTTGCTCAAAAAGTTAGAGAAGATATGTTAAGTCATGGGTTAAACCAGTGGATTGGCAATTATCCAGAATATAATGATTTTTATAAAGACTTAAAAAATAATGGTTTATATGTCTTAGAAAAAGATAACGAAATAATCGGTTCAATTACTATTCTAATTGAAAATGAAAAAGCTTATAAAGAAGTTATATGGAATACATCGAAAGCTTTAGTTGTTCATAGAGTAATTGTTAATCCAAAATATCAAAAAAAAGGTTTCGGGAAAATGTTAATTGATTTTTCTATCAGCAAAGCTTTAAAAGAAGGTTTTGAAGCTGTTAAAATTGATACACACCCCGATAATTTTAAAATGCAAAGATTACTAAAATCATTAGATTTTTCTTATCGAGGTTACCTAACTTCGATAAACAGATTAGCTTTTGAATTAGTAGTTTAATCCAAGAAACGAGGCGAAAATAATGTTTATAGATGAAGTTAATATAGTAGTTAGGTCTGGAAAAGGTGGAGATGGTATTATCTCTTTTAGACGAGAAAAACACGTTCCATTAGGTGGGCCAAATGGTGGAGACGGTGGTAAAGGTGGATCTGTTATTTTTGAAGCTGATGAAGGTATGTCAACTTTAATGGATTTAAAGTTTCAAAAACATATTTTTGCTCAACCTGGAGAAAACGGAAAAACAAAAAACATGCGTGGTAAAGACGCTGATGATGTTATTGTCAAAGTCCCTCTTGGAACGACCGTTTATAATTCGGAAACAAATGAAGTCTTAGTAGATTTAGTTTTTCACGGTCAAAGAGAGATAATTGCTCGTGGTGGAAATGGCGGCCGTGGTAATAGTACATATGCTACTTCAAAGAATAAAGCACCAAGAATCCAAGAAAACGGTGAAATGGGTGTTGAGTTAAATTTACATATTCAATTAAAATTATTAGCTGACGTTGGTATTATTGGTTTTCCATCAGTTGGAAAATCAACATTGATAACAATATTATCTAATTCAAAACCTAAGATAGCTGATTACCCATTTACGACACTTATACCAAATCTTGGTGTAGTTAGTCGTAACGGTGTAAAATCCTTTGTTTTAGCAGATATGCCTGGTTTAATTGAAGGTGCTTCACAAGGTCAAGGTTTAGGTATTCAATTCTTAAAACATATAGAAAGAACTAGAGTATTAATTCATATGGTCGATATGTCTAATGAATCTCTTAGGGATCCTTTTAGCGATTATCAGATTATCAATAAAGAACTAGAAGAATATAACCCTACTTTATTAATGAGACCACAAATTATTGTAGCTAGCAAAATGGATGCTGAACATGCTTTAGAACGATTAGAAGAGTTTAAAAGCCATTTTGATAAAGATACTGATATAATCCCAATATCAGCTATGACAAATGATAATTTGGATCGCCTAGTATATCGTGTAGCTCAATTACTTGAAGAAACTCCATTTTTCTATAAGGAAGAAGAAGTTATTGATGAGTATGTTGAATATAATTTCGTTGATAATGGCAATGATATACTTATTGAAAAATTGGCTAGTGATAAATACGAGGTAACTGGTAAATTAGTAGAAAACTTACTAAATAAATCTAATTTTTTAACAGAAGAGGCTGTAACAATCTTTTTAACCAAACTTAGAAAAGCTGGTTTAGATGATAGATTGAGAAATGCAGGGGCTAAAGAAGGCGATACTATCGTGATAGATGGCGATGAATATGAGTTTATAGAATAATAAATTTTCAAAAACTTATATGATAATATTTTGTTCTTTAATTGTTTTATATATGATATATTTATAATATTTATTTGTTTTTTATGTGATGAATTTTTTTGAAAATTTTTATTAAGGAGTAACTATATATGTACAGTTATATAAAAGGCTTAATCAAAGAAATGACCCCAAATTATGTTACCTTAGAAAACAATGGGATTGGATATAAAATATTAACTCCAAATCCGTATAACTTTGTACTTGAGTCTGAGGTTATTATGTTCACTTATCAAAAGGTAAGTGAAGATTCAATTTCTATATATGGTTTTAAATCAAGCGAACAAAGAGACTTGTTTATTAAGTTGATCACAGTTAATGGAATCGGTCCAAAGAGTGCAACAGCTATTCTAGCAAGCGGAACAGTTGGATCAATTACAAAAGCTATTGAAGACGGTGATGCTAAATATTTACAGAAGTTTCCTGGTATTGGTCCAAAAGCATCTCAACAAATTGTTCTTGATTTAAAAGGTAAAATTGATTTCGATAACGTGAGTATTAAAACTCAAAATATGGTTGAAGTTGAAGAAGCTTTAATAGCACTAGGATATAGAACTAAAGAAATAGAAAAAGTTATCAAAAAACTTGATAACTCAAAATCAACAAACGATTTAATTAAAGACGCTTTAGCAATGATGCTAAAATAGTATTTTTTCTTTAAAAAAAAGAAGAAGTCTAATTTTTAAAAAAAAGATATCATATTTTTATTTTCCTAACAAACGGCTAAAAATAGCCTACGTAATATTAAAAAGCTCAATAAAACATTCGTTTTATTGAGCTTTTTTTGTTATATAGTGAATAATCCCTTAAGAAAATATGGCTCAGATGACTTTGTTAGAGCCAACATTAAGAGAATTCTAGCTTTTTGACCGTTTAGTGATGATGCAATTATACATCCCATATCAGTTAAGTATTTTCCTCCGCCTACATATCCGTAAGAATCTAAGGCTCTTCCAGAAGGACATCTCGAACAAATGATAATTGTCACGCCCATATCAATCGCTCTTTTTATACCAGATATCATAGCTGGCGGAAGATTACCACGGCCTAAAGCTTCAATAACAATACCTTTTGCTTTATTATCTAGTAAGTAATCTATTAAAAGCGAATCACAACCAGCATATGCTTTAAGTAAATATACATTCGTTTCAATGTGATGAGTATTAATAATATTTCGAGGTAGGTTTGTGTTTCTATGATATAAAACTTCTTTGTTATCTACAACTCCAATTGGGCCGTAATCTAAAGACTTAAAAGTATCTAATGATAAAGTGTTTGATTTTGTAACTTCACTAGCAGCATTTATTTGATCATTCATTACAACTAATACACCACGACCATGAGACTTAGTTGATTTAGCAACTAATATTGAAGAGACCAAATTGTTGATACCATCGAATCCAAGTTCCGAACTTGACTTCATAGAACCAGTAACAACTATTGGTATATTAGTGTCAATTGAACTGTCTAAAAAGAATGCAGTTTCTTCCAAAGTATCTGTTCCATGAACAATTACAAAACCAATTGGTTCCTCTGTAAGAATCAATTTTTTAATCATTTCTGACATCTCAAACATCATCAAAGGAGTCATTGAAGGCGAAGGAATTTCTGAAAATTCAATAACATCTAGTTCATGATATAGTTCGGAATTCAATAACGACTGCATGATTTCTTTAGCAGAAAGTGCTGGTTTAACTGTGTGAGACACGTCGTCAATTTTCATCGAAATAGTGCCTCCAGTAAAAATCATATATATTTTTCTCATTTGTATTCACCTCGTACTAAATGTATTATAACACATTCATTTAAAAAGTATGATACCTAAAATTAAATTTTCCCTGGGTTGTCCAAACAATTTTCAAGGTGTTTTTAAACCATTCATTTTTAGTTGTCTATTTTCGTGGATATAACAAGTGAAGTGAAATCAACAGTTTCTACACCGTATTAATTAATCGCGAGATATAGAGCTTGATTATATGTTAACATAATATACATTATAGGAAGTAAAATTAGTTATAAATAAGAAGTGGAATTATCCACAAAATATATTCAAATGAAAATGATGACACGTTTATTAGGGGTTTTAACATCTTTTGTTCACCGCTAATCATACTCAAAAATAGTCTAATGAATATGTTAGTTTCTTTATTATTGCACTTGTTCTTATCTTACATACTTCGACCGATTATTTGCCCAAAATTTTGGTTTTTTTATTTATGTATACATAGTACATGGCTTAAATCATAAAAAATCTACTATGTTAAAATTCAAAATCCCGACTAAAAAAAAGAATTAGTCGATGACTAACTCTTCTTCTACTTCTATGCCAATGTCTTTAGCAAATTTATAAGCTTCTAAAATTGCTTCATCAAATAATAATTCTGGTTTGTGTGCATCAGCTGAAATTATTACTTTTATATTTTTTTCTCTAACTAATTCCCAAAACTCTTTTCTAGGATAACGATATCTTTTTTTCCCATTAACATAGATTGTTCCCTTGCGAATTCCATTAGCGTTTATTTCTAGTGCGACATCATATTTTTCAGCAGCTTCAATTAAAAGTTTTGATAGATATATTATTTCATCATTGAGTTCTACTTGACTAAAAAGAAAAATATCTGGATGAGATACAAATTTAAAGTAACCTGTTTTCATTGCGGTTATAACAGTTGAAACATATATTTGTAAGTCTTTAATACTTGTTAAATGATAGACACTTTTAAGTTTGTTATCAACTTCTATATAATGTTGTCCTAATGTCAAATAATCTAGATCCTTCAATAAATCTTTATAATGATTAGTTTCCGAAGTAAAATATTCGATTTCTAAACCTTTATATAACTTTATCTTACCTTTGTATTTATCAGCTGCTACTCTTAATTCTTCTAAGTATATTGGATAATCTTCGATTCCCATCCTTACAGATCTATCTTGTAGGAAGATGAATGGTGCGTGATCTGACATACCTAGGGTATGAAATCCATATTCAATCGCTTTTTTTACGTAATCATCTACATTTCCAACTGCATGATTACATAAATATGTGTGAGTATGATAATTTGCTTTCATTACTTTATTCTTAGGTGACATCCAATGCTTTCCTTTCTTTCTAATGCTTGTTTTGTAATAAGATACGCTGTGGTAGCTAGATTTAATGTTTCATAGTAATTTTTATTCAAATTAGGGTATTTTAATAGGTTTTTAACTATATCTGTTAGAACATTTAGAGTTAAGCTTAATCCTTCTTCATTTCTAACGATACTGACATGTTCATCCATATAGTCCCCAATCTTCTTTCTGATTGGTTTGTAATTATAATTGTAACCAGTAAATTCATTCAATTTTACTTTATTTACCCATTCGTCTTCATTTATTGTTTTATCAATATCTCTTGCACAGGTTTGTGCAAAGACAAGACATTCTAAAAGTGAATTAGATGCAAGCCGATTAGCTCCATGAACGTTTGTGTTTGAAGTTTCACCAACCGCATAGAGATTCTTGATAGATGTTCTTGCGTTTAAATCAGCGTTTATACCACCACATAGAAAGTGTTCGCATGGTGCTACGGGTATTAAATCTAAACCAAGAATATATCCTTCTTGTTTACAACGATTGAAAATAGTTGGAAATCTTTTTTCTAAATATTTAGGGTCTAAATGTCTAGTATCTAGATACACATGATCTGTCCAAGTATTGTACATTTCTCTGTAGATTGCTTGTGAAACAACATCTCGAGGCGCTAACTCTTTTAATTCTGGTTGGTATTTTTCCATGAACCGTTTGTTTTCAACATTTAGTAAGTAAGCACCTTCTCCACGAACAGCTTCAGAAATAAGGAATCTTTGTCTTGATGGATGTTTTTCAGAATATAGAGCAGTAGGATGAAATTGAACAAATTCCATATGTTCAATCAACGCATTAGCTCTATACGCTATGCCTATTCCGTCTCCTGTTGCATTTAAATCATTAGTAGTGGAACCATAAACAGATCCAATACCTCCAGTTGCTAAAACGACCTTTTTTGCATATATCGGATAGTAGTCTTTATCGTTTTCTAAAACTACTAAACCACCAATAGTATCGTTTTCTTTTATAAGGTCAATCGCCATTGTATTCCTTAAAAAAGTGATATTAGATCTTTGCGCTAAATAAGCAATTAAGCTGCTTGTTACGTTTCTACCAGTAGCGTCTCCTCCACTATGGAATATACGGTTACGAGAATGTCCGCCTTCTTTTGTTACTAAGAATTTATTATCTGAATCAATATCAAACTCTACACCAAAAGATATTAATTTTTTTACAGCTTCAAAAGCGTTTTCTACTAAAAAATTTACTGATTCTTCGCTATTTAAATAAGCTCCTGCTTTAAGTGTATCAGCTATGTGCATTGAATGTAATTCAACATTATCATTGTACTCACAAGCAATTCCACCTTGAGCTAATAGTGAATTTGAAAAACTAATATCTGTTTTAGATATTATCATTACATTTAGTTTTTTATTGATATTTAAGGCTGTAAATAATCCTGCAAGCCCTGACCCTACTATTAACACATCACATTTTCTTTCCATTAGCTTAGCTCCATCATTTTGTCTAATGCAATAATTGCCTTTTTTCTGATATCTTCATCGACTTGAATTTCATAAATTTCATCTTTTAAAGATACATATACGTCTTCTAAAGAAATCTTTTTCATACTAGTACAATTAAGCCCCTTGGATAAAAGGTAAAATTTCTTATTAGGGTTTTCTTTCTGTAAAGCA
Source organism: Candidatus Izemoplasmatales bacterium (assembly GCA_041672325.1). Lineage (GTDB taxonomy): Bacteria > Bacillota_I > Bacilli_A > Izemoplasmatales > Hujiaoplasmataceae > UBA2289. The sequence goes on along the minus strand of JBAYZV010000046.1, from coordinate 4,335 downwards.
TGGATTATTCCTCTATCGGTTCCTATAATATATTCGTTGTGATCATCTTTAGTAGCATAATCAATTATTTGCTTAGTAGACCCAACAAAATCCGCTTGTTTTAACACTCTAAGTGGTGCTTCAGGATGAACTAGTAATTTTGCGTTAGGATGAGATAATCGCATATTTTCAATATCTTTTATCGTCAACATTTCATGAATATAACAATATCCTGGCCAAGTGTCAATATTATAGTTAAGTTTATCTTTTAAATATAAACCTAAGTTTTTATCTGGTACATACATTATATGCTTATCTTGATAATTTTTCACTATTTTTTCTGCATTAGAACTAGTTACTATTACATCAGACAAAGACTTTATTTCAGCTTTTGTATTTACGTAAGTAACAATTACAGTATCTGGATTTGCTTTCTTATAGGCAAGAAGTTTGTCATAATCAACCATCGCTGCCATTTGACAAAAAACATCACCTCTTGGCAAAAGAACCTTTTTTTCAGGAGACAATATTTTCGCGGTCTCAGCCATGAAAAACACACCACAAAAAACAATTATATCCGCCTTTGTATTAGCGGCTATTCTACTTAGGGCTAAAGAATCGCCAACATAGTCAGCAATATCCTGAATTTCATCATTTTGATAGAAATGCGCTAGTATAACTGCATTCTTTTCTTTCTTTAATCTTTTAATTTCGTCAATGTACATTTGTTAGCCTCACTTTTCACTAATAATAACTATTTAATATTATATGCTTTTTTCCTATTTTTTCCAAGTTTATGATATAATTTATATCGAAAAGAGGTGCATATTCGATGTATCAACCTTTAGCTGATAAAGTTAGGCCAAAAACCTTTAGTGATATGATAGGTAACGAGAAACTTATAAAAACTTTAGAACGTTTATTAAGTAACGATAATTTGGTTTCGATGATTCTTTATGGGCCTACTGGTGTTGGAAAAACCACCATAGCCGATATCATTGCCAGCAAACACCCTTTAAACCATTTTCGTTTTAACGCTTCTACTGATAATAAAGCAGCTCTTAAACAGATTATTGATACTGTTAAACTATATCATTCTGTTGTTTTAATAATTGATGAGATTCATCGCATGAATCGTGATATTCAAGATTATTTGTTGCCATATATAGAAAAAGGTAATATTATAATTATTGGGTTAACTACAGAAAATCCCTATATCTCAGTTAATCCAGCAATTAGAAGTAGAGTATCAATTTTTAAAGTAACAAGACCATCTACTAATGATATCGAATCATTTATAAAGCGAATATCTCTTGATTTTTACGATAAAGACCTTATTATAAAAGATGAAATATATAAAAAGATTTCATTAGCCGCTAACGGTGAGGTTAGGACAGCAATCAACATGTTAGAAATTTTAGTTTTAGCAGCTAAAAAAAATGAAGTGATCGATTATGGTTTTATGGAAAACCATTTGCCTGAATCACAAATATCAGCTTTTAAAACCGGTGATGATTATTATGACATCCTCAGTGCTTTTCATAAAAGCGTTAGAGGTAGTGATGTAAATGCAGCCTTGCATTATCTATCTAGATTAATTGTCGCAGGTGATTTAAAATCTTTGGTAAGACGAATTAGAGCTATTGTTTATGAGGATATAGGATTAGCTAATCCACTTATGGGAGTTAAAGTTGAAGCTGCTTGTTCATTAGCTGAGAACGTTGGTTTCCCTGAAGCCAAAAGTGCTTTGGGTGCTATAGTTATAGAAATGTGTATTTCTCCGAAGTCAAATTCAGCACACCTAGCCATCGACAAAGCAATTTCTGATGTTGAAGCTGGTAAAACATATCAAGTCCCTTCGCATTTGATTAATAATCCAACCTATGATAATAAAATAGAATACAAATATGCTCATGACTATCAAAATCATATTGTAAAACAAGATTATTTACCTAAAGAGTTAGAGGGAACAGTTTATTATGAGCCACAGTTAAACACGAAGTTAGAGAAAATTTTCGCTGAAGAATATAATAAAAATGAAAAGATTATTAAAAAATAAAAAGAAGTCCGAAATTTAATTTCGGACTTCTTTTATATCAGGAGTATTTTTATATTTATTTGGTCTAAATATAAAATATAATAATGTTATTAATAAAACTATTCCTACTACGGACCAAAAAGTGAAAACTCCAGTAAATATGGATCCTACTTGATAAACAATAAGTGAAATCATATAGGCTAAAGCTGTTTGAAATCCTATTGCAATCCATGTCCACTTACGACTACCCATTTCTCTTTTGATTGTAGCTATCGCTGCTATACAAGGAGCACATAAAAGGTTAAACACTAAGAATGAATAAGAACTTAATGGACTGAAATCAGCAGATAACAGATTCCATATTTCAGCTCCATTATCACTTACCTCAGCAAAACCATATAAAACGCCAAAAGTGCTTACTACATTTTCCTTAGCGATTAAACCAGCAATTGTAGCTATCGCAGCGCGCCAGTTACCCCAACCTAGTGGTGAAAATATAAATGCTATAATCTTACCAATGCTTGCGAGGATAGAATCATTAGTGTTTTCAACCATTCTCATTGACCAACTGAAATTTGATAAAAGCCAAACTATTACTGCTGCAAGCAGAATGATTGTTCCTGCTTTTTTTATAAAAGACTTAAGTTTATGGTACACATGAAAAGCTAATCCTTTTACACTTGGAAGATGATAATCTGGTAATTCCATTATAAATGGTGCAGCTTTTCCAGCAAAACCCTTAAACTTTTTCAAAACAATACTTGATACTATTATCATTAGAATTCCAAGAAGATAAGCTGATGGAGCTATCAACCATTGAATGCTTGAACCTCTGAACATAGCACCTGCAATAAGAGCTATAATCGGTAGTTTAGCACCACATGGCATAAAAGTTGTTGTCATTATCATAATCTTACGATTATTCTCTTCTTCTATGGTTCTGGCTGCCATAACACCTGGCACACCACAACCTGTTGACATCAACATAGGGAAGAATGATTTTCCAGATAAGCCAAATCTTCTAAAGATTTTATCTAGTATAAAGGCAATTCTTGCCATATAACCACTTTCTTCTAATATGCCTAAAAGCAAAAATAGCATAAACATCTGTGGCAAGAAACCAAGAACAGCTCCAACGCCACCAATAATACCTTCAACAATTACCCCTTGAAGCCATGGCCAAGTGTTAATTGCCTCTAGCCACCCACTAACAATAGCGGGTAATCCATTTTTGCCAAAAATAGTCTCGTTTACAAAATCAGACATTATTCCACCAACTGTTGAAATTGATAAATAATAAACTAAGAATATTATTAGAACGAAAATTGGTAAACCAAAATACTTATTTGTTAGAACTTTATCAATTTTGTGGCTTATAGTTTGTCTTTTAAGTTTATTCTTCAAATATACCTTTGATATAAACCGATTAATGAATGAATATCTTTCTCTAGTAATTAAAGATTCACTTTCATCATCTTGTGTTTTTTCAATTTCACCAATTTTAGCCATTATCACAGATAATCTATCATTATCTATTTTTATTTCATCTAAGACTTTCTCATCTTTTTCAAAAATCTTAATAGCATAGAATCTAGCTTTATCTTTATCTATTTTGTCTATTATTAAATCTTGAATTTCTTGAATTATTAATTCGTATTCTTGTGAATACCAAACAACAGGTCGATATTTATAATCTGATTCTAATAGTTTCATAGCTGCTTCAATTAGCAGTTCAGATCCTTGGCTCTTTAAAGCAGTTATTTCAACTACTGGAAGATTTAACATTTTACTAATAGTTTCAGACTTGATAACATCTTTATTTTTAGCAATAACATCCATCATATTAATAGCCATTACAACAGGAACACCTGTTTCAATAACTTGTGTTGATAGATATAGATTTCTTTCTAGATTACTACCATCTACAATGTTAATTATCACGTCAGGCTTTTCTTTTAATATATAATCTCTAGAGATTACTTCCTCTAGAGAATAAGGTGATAACGAATATATACCTGGTAAATCAATGATTGTTATATCTTTGTTACTTCTTAGAAACCCTTCTTTTTTTTCTACAGTTACACCTGGCCAATTACCGATATGTTGATTATTTCCAGTTAAGCTGTTAAAGAGTGTTGTCTTTCCGCTGTTTGGATTACCTATCAAAGCAATTTTCATCTTCATACATGTCTCCTTTAATAGTTAGCGTATGCTAACTTCTGCAAGTTATATATTGCCAAAGACTAATCTTCGGCAATTTCATTAATCATTATATTTAATGCATCTGCTTTTCTTAATGTAAGTTCTGTACCTTTGAC
>JBAYZV010000045.1:0-12032 GCA_041672325.1 Candidatus Izemoplasmatales bacterium | reverse complement strand
AACAGATGAGGGCATTTTTTATTTCTTATATTCATATTTTATCTATATTTAGATTTAAATTAAGAAAAATGAAAAATGTACACTCATAAGATGATGGCTTTTTTTGTACAAAAAAAGCATTCATCTGTTAAAAAGATTGGGGGGATTGATTTGCGGTATGAGTGGAAAGACTAAATTAGCAATTCATATTGTAAACGCCTCAAGAGCAGCAAAAATTGCTAAGGCTAGTCGTTTAGGAATAGTAGTTAGTGCAGTTTTAGCATTTCTTATGCTTGCAGTATCATATTATGGAACAATGGTTGGTAATTTTACTTTCAGTGTTGATGGCTTAGCTCGTGAAGCTGGAGTATCTATGTATGAATACGCTGAATTAAAAGATTACAAAACAAGAGTTGTTTCTGGCAAAGTTAAAGATAATCAAGGAATGACTGGATTGTGTGGGACTGAGTATTATAACGGGTCTCAAGGTGAAGAAGTATGTATACCTCCAGATGAAGAATTTTTGAATGCTGAAGGATCACTGAATGCTAAATCTTATATTGCACATACTTTCTATGTTGAAAACACTGGTGACTTAAAACTAGATGTCAGTGCAACAATTAATATTCTATCAGCACTAAGAGGCGCAGAAGAAGCTTTAAGAGTAAGAGTTATAATTAACGATGTAGCTACAACTTATGCTAAAGTACAAACATCAAATGGGGTGGCTCCTGGCGAGGTGGAACCTCTTACGGAAAGTTTTTACAGTGTAGACAAAGTAATGTACCAAGAATTCATCGCATTGAATCCTGGAGATACTTTGAAAGTAACACTTATACTATGGTATGAAGGTGTAGACGCTGATCATACAAATGCAATCTTTGATGGTGGAGTTAAATTAGATATGAAATTCTCTGTAATCAAAGTTTACGAAAATGAGACTTAATTTTTACGTGCTAAAGATTTAAAATATATAAAAATATAAAAGGAGAAAAAATATGAAAGGTTTAAGAAACAAAGTAATTCTTTCGGGAATTGTATTAGTGTTTGCATTTATTGCAACGATAGGTTCAACTTATGCATGGTTTACAGTTTCAACAGAAACAACAGTTGAAGGTGTAGAGTTAGAAGTTGCAGCAGCGAACAACTTATTAATTAGAGCAAGAAATACTACTGATGATTCTTCCTATACAGCCAATCCTACTGACCCGGAATTTTGGGAAACAAGTTTGGATATGGATTATTTGATGGGCCAAGGCTGGCTAGGTACTGAAGCATCACCATGGAGATTAAAACCAGGAACAATTATTCAACCAGGTTATACTTCATACGATCCAATGACAATCAATCAAATTAGCAATATAGGAGATCCTGATAGAACATTGACTCCAATCACTACAGAATATAACGCGAATGATGGTTACTATATTGAGTTAGATTTATACTTACTATCTCAAGGTGATGAAGATGTTACCATAAGTTTAGATGATGCAGCGACTCTAATCACAGCAACTAGTTCAGGGGCAATGGCTGCAGTTCAAAACGCAACACGCATTACAATACAAATGGGGTCTAATACTCCAATGGTTATTGGTAATGACACAGATTATGGGTACACATTTTTAGGTGGAGCAGGAGAAAGTAGTACTGCACCATCAATTATTAGTGTTACTGGTGACTATTTTAATTCATTGTCAGATTTAACGACGCAACCTACAGGTCTTGCTACTAGTGTAGTAGATATAGACGATTTAGATACAACTACTGTAAATCTTGGCACTTTAACAGCGAAGACTCCAACAGCAGTGACAGTTATAATCTATATTGAAGGTTGGGACGCGCAAGCAACAAACGATATTATTGGTGCTTTATTCCAAATTTCATTTGGATTCAAAGCTGAAGAAATCATTTAATCAATCTAAATATTTAATAATTTTTAGTTCAAAACATAACTTAGGGCAACAGCCCTAAGTTATGTTACCTTAATAGGTTTAATACAATATATTCATTTTATTTATACGAAAATCGCATTATTTTTAATCAATTATAAAATTAATGATGAAAATTTTCCTTTTTTGCTATATAATAGGTTAGAATGTACTAATAACACTTATTAAGGAGTGAATTAAATGGAAAATAGTTTAAAAAATAATACTACTACAAAAAAGGTTTTAAATATTATCTTTTATATAGTTTTAGCTGTGGTATTTATTTATGCGGTATTTGGGTTGTTTTCAAAGAAGAATAATAATGCAATCTCATTTTTAGGAATAGAATCAATGTCTGTACAAACACCTTCAATGAGTCCAACTTTCGATGAAGGAGATTTAATCTTCATTGATACTGACTTTGTTGCTAGTGAATTATTACCAGACATTGATGTTATTACATATCGTACTTTTAAAATTATCGATGGAGAAAAAGTAGAATACTATAATACCCATAGAATTGTTTCTAAAACAGTTATCGGTGACAGAATTCAATTTGTAACTAGAGGCGATGCCAATGAAGATAGCGAAGAGTTTAATGACCCTGCTATTTGGGATGATGATATTTACGCTGTTTATACCGGAAAAAAATTGTCCAATTTTGGTGGATTCGTTGATGGATTTACTACATTTCTTAAGTCTAGTATTGGTTTTTTATTGTTTATAGTTGTACCATGTTTAGCTTTATTGGTATATGAAGTGATTAAATTTATGAAGATTTACGCTGAATATAATGTTCAAAAGAGCACTCATGATCGTGTTAAAATGCAAGAAGAAGCTATAGCTGTCGCAAAAGCACAACTTGAAGCAGAAGCGCAAGTTAAAAAGGCGAATAAGGAAGAGAAAGATCAACCAGAATAAAATTCTTTACGCCTTGAACCTTTTTGGAGGTAAGCATTAATGAAAGAATTTTCATCTTTTTACGTTGACCTTTTTTCACAAATTTTTCAGGATATATTTTTCTTTTTTAGAGATGCTATTTGGAATGGCATAATAGTACGTGTATATAATAACGTTTTAAACTATTGGAATCTTTTAATCGAAGATTCTGTTTTGTATGAATTTAATACATTATCTTGGATTATGGTTGTTGTAGCAGGTGTGCTCAATATTGCCCTAATCATTTTTTTAATTTTACGTATTTATTTATGGATTAAAAAATACTTATCATTTAGAAAAATTGAAATTGAAAAGAATGAGCTTATAGAGGAAATCGCAGATTTAAATGAAAAGGTTATAGATTTAATAGATGAAAAGAATCAAATTTTAGCTATGAAAGTATCGCAATTAGGTATTAATCCAAGAACTGGAGAAACAGGAGAAATATACGCTACTGCTAACGGCTTGAAACCAGCTTATGGACAAGTAGGTGCTGGTGGGTCATTCTCTGGTCCAGTATCATTTGGTACTGGAGAAACAAACGAATCAACAGCTCCAGTAGGACCTTCTAGATTTGTTAAACTAATTGCTGTAGATAAAGAATACGCTGGCAAAGATACTCATATTTATATGGAAGATAATGATTATGTTGCTATGCCAGAATTAGTAACAAGATTTGTTAATTTTGCTGCATCACAATTAAAACTTTATTATACACCAAGAATGGTTTCATATTTCTTTGCTGGTATGGCTGCTTCCAAGATTATTATTCTTGAAGGTATATCTGGAACAGGTAAAACATCTTTGCCTTATGCTATGGGTAAATTTTTTGATAATCCAGCGGCTATGATTTCTGTTCAACCCGCTTGGAGAGATCGTGCTGAAATTCTTGGCTATTTAAATGAGTTTACAAAAAGATTTAATGAAACTGACTTTTTAAAAGCTTTATATGAAGCTATTTACAGAAAAGATGTTAATTTAATAGTTTTAGATGAATTAAACTTAGCGAGAATTGAGTATTATTTTGCTGAATTCTTATCAATTATGGAAATGCCTGATCCTAATGAATGGAAAATAGATTTAGTTCCAGATTCAAAACCATCAGATCCACTTAAGGTTATTAATGGTAAAATTACTGTTCCTTTGAACATATGGTTTGTAGGGACAGCTAATAAAGATGATTCAACCTTTACAATTACTGATAAGGTTTATGACCGAGCTATTTCTTTGGAGTTTGATAGTAAGGGAGAATTCTTTCAAGCCCCAGAAACACCACCAATTCATATGACTAGTACTTATTTACAAGAGTTATTTGACGAAGCTTTTTATAAGTATCCAATTAGCGAAGAAACTCTTAGTAATTTTAAGGTGTTAGATAAATATATTCAAGCTCATTTTAGAATTGCATTTGGTAATAGAATTATGACCCAAGTATATAAATTTGTTCCAGTTTATGTAGCATGTGGCGGAACTGAACTTGATGCTTTGGATTATATATTTGCTTATAAAGTTTTACGAAAATTTGAGAGTTTAAACTTAGCATTCTTGCAAAATGAGTTAACAGAATTAATCAATCAAATTAAGAAAATATTTGGTAAAAATTCATTTGAAGAATCAGTTGGTTTCATTAAAAACCTACAAAAGTTAGTTTAGGAGGGTTTTTATGGAAGAAGGAACTGCTAAACGATACTATAAAAAGATTAATACTACTTTAGAAGGTGTTAATCGTCTTGATGATTTTGCAAAACAATACTTAAATCTATTAGAAAGTTCAAAACTTGAATTATACCAAAAGGAAAGACGAGAAAGAAGAATCTTTGATGATTCATGGTTAACAAATATCGAAGGAATTATTCCTGTAATTGATAAATTAATGAGATCGCCAAAAGAAACTTTAAAAAAGGTTTCAGAAGTAGTTCCAGTTGAACGTGCTAAAAAGGTTGATTCTAATACAATTAGACATTTAGCGGCTAATACACAGCTATTGAAAAGAACTTCTAAAAGAGGAGAGATACAACCGACAAAACTGTTAACTACTTATTCTGAACAGGAATTAGGAACTTATGAGAATCGATTTTTAATGACATTGGTAGATAAGATTTATACATTTATAGAAATTAGATATCGATTAATAAATCATAAAATGAATACTGAGTATATCAATTTTTTGAAAGTTAATTCATCAATTGAATATCAAAGCGCTAATATCGATTTTGATATTACATTAAAAATTAAACGTAATATGGAAGAAGATGAAACTTGTAAGAAAAACTTAGAATTATTTGAACGAATGAAAGAATTAAGAGACAATATTAGTAATTATAAGAACTCAAGATTTATGAGGTCAATGCAAGCTTTCCCTCCCGTTAGACCACCAATCATGAAGACAAATATCATAATGAAGAATCTAGAATTTTCACAGTGTTATGATTTATGGATGTTTCTTGATACGGTTGATAGAGTGGGATATCAAGTAGATGTTTTAGAACGTAATGTAGAATTTGACGAAGAGTATATTCGCCAAATTGAAAACACAATGATGGTTTTATATGCGACTGTTGCGAATAATCAAATTGAAGAGTTTGCTTTGTCTTATGAAAAACCATTTACTTACCGTAAAGTAAAAACGCCAAAGATAATTCATAAGGTAGATGAAGATGAATATATCGATTCTGGAGAATATCTTTTTAAGGATGAAACATTAAATCAGTATTTTTTGGAACAAATTAAGAAGGATAACATAGAGCGTTTTAACACATTAATAGAAGCTGGTATTCCTAGAGATAAGAGTATCGAGATAATTCATAAGAAACTTTTAGAAATTGCGGATGGTGCATTTCAAGATTTCATAAATTATACTTTTAATCCAGAGGATGAAAAGGATTTACAAAGGAAGATTGAAATTCAAAACGAAATTGTTAAGGTATACCGTGAAATTGAGAAAGTTAAGCGTAATAATTTAAAAGATATTGAAACTGAAAAAGCTTTGGCTATGTTGCATTTGAATAATTATCGAGAGGAATTAAAGAATAGAGTAGCTAGAAGAAAAGCTGAAATAGAAGCTAGAAAAGCTGAAGAAAGAAGAATTGATTTACAAAGGAAAAAACAAATTGCTCAAGAGAGATTAGCTAAGAAAAAGAAGATTAATCGCGCCAAGGATTTGCTTGAGAAAGCAGAACGAGCAAGAAGAATGCAAAATAAATAATTTGAATTTAAAGAGGTGATGAACAATGAAAAAACGGATGACGCTATCACTTATAGGTTTGATAGCATCAGCATTTTTATTTGTTGCCACCTCTTTTGCTTGGTTTGTATTAAGCACTCAAAGTGGAGTTGATACAATAGATGGTAGTTTGAGTGGAGTTAATTATGATTTAGGTGGCGGTTTTATTTTGGGAAGTATTATTTATCCTGAATTAAATGTTTTAGATGAGCCAACCAGTATTAAAAATCTTTCTCCCGATGATATTTATTTGAGAGTTAAAATTGATTATACAAAGATTGATGTTACTTATGACAGTATTAATTATACTTATACTTATTCTACACCGATTCAAAAAACATATACCGATGTTGAAACAAACGAGGATTTAGCAGTCGATATGAATGTATTATTCTTTTATGAAACTGATGGGTATTGGTATTTTGATAGTGCATTGGAAAAAGATATATTGCATACACTAATTACTTCAATAAAATATGATGGTTTTAAAGCTAACAATGAATATGCATCTCAAGAAATTATAATAAGTATGGTTATAGAAATCACAACTGAATCACAAGGATTATGGTCGCCAATAACGACCCTGACATTTACAGGTATAATGTAAAACAACGAAGTCATTGTGCTTCGTTTTTTTAGGAGAATAACATGAAAAAGATAGTTAAAACGATATATTTTATTATACCATTTGTTTTTATCGCTTTAGCAATGGCTATGATGATTCACTTAGGTATATCATTGAAAAACAATGAAATACCTAGTGTTTTTAATCGCGCTATTTTATATGTGAAAACTCCATCGATGGAGCCTGTAATTATGACTGGCGATATTATCGTTATTGATACAAATGAAACTGAGTTTTCTGAACATGATATTATTAGTTTTAAAAAACCAGGTGAACCAAATATTATTATTACTCATAGAATAGAAAAGATTGATGGAGATTTAATTACCACTAAAGGTGTTAATAACTATGAATCCGAAAGTTGGGAAAAGAACTTTTCTAAAGACTTAATTGTGGGCAAATATGTGGCTAAGTCTAGTTTGTTAGGATCAATTTATGAAGTGATTTTCATCAACAGTGTAGATTTTTTATATGTTTTTATTATTATAGTTTTTATGCTTATTGGTATCATAGAAATTAAAAGTATAGTAAAATTATTAACAATGAAGAAAATACAAGAACAAGAAGAAGAAAAGAAAAAAATGATCGAAGAAGCAAAACTAAGATTAAAAAAAGAAACGAAGGATGAAGAATGAAAGCAATTATTTTAGCGAGCGGATCTACTGCTAATGCGACATATCTAGAAATAGGAAACTCGAAAATTTTAATAGATTGCGGTTTAAGTTACCGCCAACTAGTGTATCGTTTGGCTGAAAAGGAAAAAGATTTAACCGGGTTAAAAGCGATATTCATTACTCACGAACACGCTGATCATGTTGCGGGATTAAGAGTGCTAGCAAATAAACATAAAGATATGAAAATTGTTTTAAGCGAAGGTACTTACCAAGCGCTTGATAAACGTTATACAGGCGATATAAACAATGAGATGTTTATGGTTGTAAAAAGCGACGTAATGATTAATGTTTTTGATTTTAAGGTCTTACCTTTTTCTACTTATCATGATGCCAGTGAGCCCTTTGGGTATCGATTTTTAGAAAATGAAAAATCATTAGTTTATATTACAGATACAGGCTATTTTCCAATCAAGCAATACGATAAATTAAGAGATGCTGAAGCTTATATAATTGAGAGTAACCATCATGTGGAAATGCTATTAGAAAGTTCTAGACCATGGCAGTTAAAGCGAAGAATATTAGATGATCAAGGACATCTTTCAAATGAAGATAGTGCAAATTTATTACTAAATTTAGCAGGTGAAAAAACAAAGTACATAGTGTTAGCTCATTTATCGAGGGAGTGCAATTTAGAGGCTTTAGCTTTAGGCACTTACAAGAAAATATTTCTAGAACAAGGTGTTGATATATCATTATATAAATTATTAGCAGCGAGACAAAATGAACCTAGTGAAGAAATCATTATTGAATGATTTCTTCATTCTTTTTTTTAAAGGCGCTTTCATTAATTTACAATTGTTTTTAAAGCGTTTTTAAGTTATAATAAAGTGAACAATTATGTGCTGACTAATAATTAGCAAAATATATAGGAGGTTGTTTATGACAACGAAAAAAGTTTATCAGTCAATGGATGGAAATCAGGCTGCTGCTTATACGGCTTACGCGTTTTCTGAAGTAGCTGGGATTTACCCGATTACGCCATCGTCTCCAATGCCAGAGTTTATTGACCAATGGGCTGCTCAAGGAAAGAAAAATCTTTTCGGAATGCCTGTTAAGGTTGTAGAAATGCAATCAGAAGCAGGAGCTGCGGCAACTGTTCATGGTTCATTAATGGCTGGGGCTTTGACAACAACGTTTACTGCTTCACAAGGTTTATTACTAAAATTGCCGAACATGTATAAGATTTCTGGAGAATTACTACCAGGGGTTATTCATGTAGCTGCTCGTTCTCTTGCTGCTCATTCATTATCAATTTTTGGAGATCACCAAGATATTTACGCTGCTAGGATGACTGGATTTGCAATGCTAGCTTCAGGTTCAGTTCAAGAAACTATGGATTTAGGTGGAATTGCTCACTTAGCTGCTATCAAATCTAGCATTCCTTTTATGCATTTTTTTGATGGCTTTAGAACTTCTCATGAAGTTAATAAAATTGAAGTCATGCCTTATGAAGTTTTTGATCGTTTGTTAGATAAAGAAGCTGTTAAAAAATTTAGAAGCAGAGCATTAAACTCTTCAAAACCAAAAATCATGGGTACTGCACAAAATGATGATGTTTATTTCCAAGCAAAAGAAGTTCAAGAACAATTCTATCGTCCTATTCCTGACATCGTAAATGAATACATGGTAGAAATCTCTAAAGAAACAGGTAGAGATTATAAACCATTTAGTTATTATGGTGCTAAAGATGCTACTGATATCATAGTTGCTATGGGTTCAGTTACTGAAACTGTAAGAGAAGTTATTGATCACTTAGTAGAAAAAGGCGAAAAAGTTGGTTTGATTTCTGTTCATTTATATCGTCCGTTTTCAAGCAAATACTTCTTCAATGTTTTACCTAGTACAGTAGAAAGAATAGCAGTATTAGATAGAACAAAAGAAGCTGGATCTGTTGGTGAACCTTTATACCTTGATGTTAAATCCATTTTCTATGAAAGAGAAAATCAACCAGCAATTATTGGTGGTCGTTATGGTTTATCTTCAAAAGATACAACACCTGCTCAAATATTCGCTGTTTATAACAACCTTAAAACTGAAATGAAAAACAACTTCACAATCGGTATTGTTGATGATGTTATGCATTCAAGTTTAGATGAAGAAGAAGCCCCAGATGTTACAGATCCAGATACAACTGAATTATTATTCTTTGGTTTAGGTAGTGATGGTACTGTTGGAGCTGTTAAGAACATTTCAAAAATTATTGGGGATTACACTAACCTTTATGGGCAAGCTTATGCTTCATATGATTCTAAGAAGAGTGGTGGAGTTACAAGAATGCATTTACGTTTTGGTAAAAACCCAATACGTTCTACATACTTAGTTAATAATCCTCATTTCGTATCTTGTTCACAAGAAAGTTATTTAGATCGTTTTGATTTAATAAAAGGTGTTAGAAAAAATGGAACATTCCTTTTATCTACTACTAAATCACCTGATGAAATCGAAGATTTCTTACCAGCAAAAGTTAAGAAAATTTTAGCAAAAAGAAATGTTAAATTTTTCATAATTGACGCTTACAAATTAGCTAAAGAAATTGGCGAAGTAAAAATGGTTTCAACTATTATGCAGTCAGCTTTCTTTAAATTAAATCCACAAATCATGAAATATGAAACTGCTCAAGAAGCAATGAAATCATATGCTAAAAAATCTTTCAGCCGTAAAGGGGAAGATATTGTTCAAATGAACTATAAAGCAGTTGATTTAGGAGCTGATGGTTTAATAGAAATTAAAGTTAAACCAGAATGGCAAGAATTACAAACAGAAGTAGCTTTAGATCAAAATCGTCCAGATTTCGTAAGAAATATAGCTGATGTTGTTAATGCTATTAATGGATATGACTTACCAACTTCAGCTTTTTTAGGTATTGAAGACGGACAAATGCCTGTTGGTACAGCTCGTTATGAAAAACGTGGTGTTGCAGAAGAAGTTTCTACTTGGATAAGTGAAAATTGTATTCAATGTAACCAATGTGCTTATGCTTGTCCTCATGCATGTATAAGACCAATCTTAGCTACTGAAGAAGAAGTTAAAAACGCTCCTGTAGATGCGAATTGGGTCGATGCTAAAGGTAAAGGTTTAGAAGGCTTAAAATATCGTATAGAAGTATCAATTCTTGACTGTACAGGTTGTATGGTTTGTGTTAACACTTGCCCTGCGCCAAATAAAGCTTTAAAAATGAGCCCTATCCAAGATAGAATCGAAGAAAAAGAACATGTTTTAGCAGATTATTTATATAATGAAGTACCTTATAAAGGTGAATTAGTAGGTAGAAACACTTATAAAAACGCTGTATTCAATCAACCATTATTTGAATTTAGTGGTGCTTGTGCTGGTTGTGGCGAAACTCCATATATCAGATTTGCAACTCAACTATTTGGTGAAAGAATGATTATTGCTAACGCAACTGGTTGTTCATCAATTTATGGGGCATCATTCCCAGCTTCACCTTATACAACTAATTCAGAAGGCCGTGGACCAGCTTGGGCTAACTCTTTATTCGAAGACAATGCTGAATATGGATTTGGTATGAAAATCGCTCAAAATACAATTAAAGACAGAATTCAAACTCTTATTTCTGAAAACCAAGATTCATTTAACGATGAATTAAGATCATTATTAAATGAATGGATAGAAAATAGAGACAATGGTGATAAAACATTAGAACTTTCAAGAAAGATTCTTCCGTTACTAGAAGAAAATGATTCACAAGTTTGTAAAGATTTATATGAGATTAAAGAACAATTCGTAAAACAATCACAATGGATTATCGGTGGTGATGGTTGGGCATATGACATCGGTTATGGTGGTTTAGACCATGTTATCGCTAATGCGGAAGATGTAAATATTTTAGTGTTAGATACAGAAGTTTATTCTAATACTGGCGGACAATCTTCTAAATCAGCTCGTTCTGGGTCTATCGCTAAATTTACCGCTGCTGGTAAACCAGGTAAAAAGAAAGATTTAGCTGCTTTAGCTATGACATACGAAAGTGTTTATGTAGCTGCTATCAGCCATGGCGCTAATGCTACTCAAGTGTTAAAAGCTATGAAAGAAGCTGAGAGTTATCCAGGACCATCATTGATTATTGCTTATTCTCCATGTATTGCTCATGGTATTAGTGGCGGATTAGGAAATTCTCACCAACAAGCTAAACTTGCTACAGAATGCGGTTATTGGCCAACATTTAGATATGATCCTAGAAGAATAGCTGAAGGGAAAAATCCTCTTCAAATAGATTCAAAAGAACCTGTATGGGATAAATATCATGATTTCTTATTAAGTGAAAATCGTTACAAACAATTATTGAAAACAAATCCAGAAGCTGCAGAGCAATTATTAAATGCAAATATTATAGATGCTAAACGCCGTTGGGCAATGTATCAAAGAATGGCAGCCGCTGATTATTCACAAATTATTGATTAATTAAATACATATAAAAGAAAACACCTTAATATTTAAGGTGTTTTCTTTTGATTTAAGATTAGCAATTATGCTTGAGGTTTAGTCTTATTAACAAAAAAGATTTCAAATTATAGTTTATTTGTTATATAATATATAAGACATATAAAATAAAGGAGTTAATAATATGCAAACCAACTTAAAACGATTTACAACAATGACCTTAATGATTATTCTTGGGTTAATCTTAGTTGCTTGTGGAGGAA
>JBAYZV010000044.1:0-12130 GCA_041672325.1 Candidatus Izemoplasmatales bacterium | reverse complement strand
GCAAGGATTTTTTGATGACTATATTTCTTCAACGGTCAAGCACCTGATCGTCGACGAATACCAGGATGTAAATGATGCCCAAGAACGCATTCTGAAATACTTTTATGATAAAGGTGTATTACTCTGCGTCGTTGGCGATGATGACCAGACTATCTACCACTGGCGCGGGAGCAACCTTACATATATTCGGGATTTCCAGACTCGTTATCAGAATGTAAAGCGAGAGGATTTAGATATCAACTTCCGTAGCAGTTGTGGTATTACAGATATCGCCAGACAAGTGATCCAAAATAACCAAAATCGCTTAACAAAACAGATGAATAGCAACAATACGCAAGTTTATGCACAAGGCGACATCATTGCTTATGATTTTGGTGACCGCCCATCGGAAATTAACTTCATCATCTCAAAGATACAGCAGCTTATGGGTGCTGCGTACACAAAGGATGACAAGACCTATGGGTTGAATTACGACGATATGGTTATTCTCGTCAGCTCCGTTAAAAAAATCCCGGAATTGATACGGGCTTTGCAAGAAAACGGAATTGACTTCATCGTAGAGGGAACCCAAAAGCTATTTGAGGCTACTGAAATCCAAGCGATCTGCGCGGCGATTAATGTGGTTTTTGGGATAATTGAAACTTATGATAAGAACTCTTTCAACCGCTCCGATATCCATATTGATGACAAACTAGTTCAGCAATGGGTGTCCTATTCACCGTTGAATGTGGATGGGATTAAAAGCGCCTTAACCGATTTCGTTGCATTTTTTCATGAGACTGATGCCTACGAATACACTATTCAGGAAAATCTGAAGAATCTTTTTGCTGATCTCCAATTGATTGCAAAAGACGACCTTGACGAGAAAGCTCTGTATAACTGGGGTAAATTCACCGAGATTATCAATGATTTTGAGAAGATATATCTTGATATGGAACCTATGTATAAACTCCGTGCGTTCCAAACATTCCTGCGGGACGATGCGCCGTCGATATACCCGGAGGGCTGGCTCTCTCCAAGTTTCAAGACCATTAGAAGTCTGCGCATTATGACCTATCATCAGTCCAAGGGACTGGAATTCCCTGTTGTCTTTTTGCCATTCCTAACGCAAAACTCTATTTTCCCATTGAAAAATCCGGGCGGCACCAGCGCATGGGGCATCTTTAATAATGCTACAATAGAAAACGCTTACAGGAATGATGATGAAAGCTATCGTCGGCTATTCTATGTCGGAATTACCCGAAGCGAAAAATTTCTTTTCATGACACGCTCACCGCAACCGTATGGCAACAGGAAAATGTATAGAAAGTCTGCCCAGCCTTATGTGGAGGCTAAAAATTCGCAATATGCCCATCAAGCGTTAACTTTGGATACTGTTTATCCGCAGTCCCAGGAACGGAAATTCTCCACGGATGAAGTTATCACGTTGAATTTTTCCCTACTCAAGGATTTATTCGACTGCCCATTCAAGTTTAAGATGCTAAACGTGTTTGGGTTCCATTCGCCACTTAACATTAGAATGGGGTACGGACGTTCCGTCCATAACATGCTAGATTATGTGCATAAACACTATCAGATTATCCCAGTATTCACCGATCAGGTGCTGCAAGGCATAGTGGATAGATACCTGTATTTGCCATACGGTTCTCCCGTCCTGATTAATGCCATGAAACGGAAAGCATTTCAGCATCTTCGTACTTACATTGTGAACAATCAAGCCAATTTCCAGAACATACTGTTCTCGGAAAAAACCATAGATTACAGTATCAATGAATATCTATTTATTGATGGCAGAATAGACTTAATAAGGGATAGTCTTAATAACACCATAACAATTGTTGATTTTAAATCAAGCTCTGAGGTTTTATCTCGCGATCAGATCAAGAACCAGCTTATGGTTTATGTTCTCGGCTTCGAGAGTTTAACTGGAGATAAGGTTGACTTTATTGAGTCATATGATTTTAATAATAATGACCCGACTCGCATTCAGGTTGAACAATTGGACAAAGATGCGTTTAAAGCAAGACTTACAGAATGCCATCGGGTTATTCGGGAGTCTGATTACCCCAAGGTGGGAAGAATAGATACAACAAAAGGTAAAGCGTACTGCCAAGGTGCCGGTTGTGAATTTATAAAGAATTGCTTTCCCGAGTAAGAACGCGATTGCTCAAAAATTATGAAAGGAGATAAAACAATGGCGACAATAGATTTAATTTCTGACTTAAAGGCAAAGGAAAACATTGAAGAATACTGGGATTTTAGGCGCAACGACCAGCGTTCTCATGTCCATTCCATGATAAAATATCCTGCGGTTATGGTGCCAAATATGCAGGGTGAGATATTCGATCTCGTTTTGAAAAATGATTCTGATATTCGCAATGTTCTTGACCCTTTCATGGGTTCTGGAACCATTCTGATTGAGGGCTTGGTTCGCAATCTAAATGTTGTGGGTATAGACATTAATCCACTCTCATACTTGACCGTCCTTGCCAAAACACAAACATATTCTAAAAACATCTTACGAATAAAGTCGGAACAACTGATAAAAAGGATTGAGAATATAAATAGTCAAGATGTTAAATTGCATTGTTTTGACGGCATCAACAAATGGTATGTTGATGATGTTATTCGAGACTTGAGTAAAATTCGATCATCTATTTTACAGGAATCAGAGGTCAAATACAGGAGATTTTTTTGGGTTGCTTTTGCCGAGATTGCAAAGCAAGCTGATAATTCTAGAACAAGCACTTTTAAGTTGCATATAAAGCTTGATTTGACAATTAAAGAAACAGAATATGATTGTATTCAGAGCTTTAAAGAGAAGTTATATTCTAATGTAAACGCTATAGTTGAATTTAAAGCATTAAGACGAGGCGAAAAAGAGAGAATCTATTACGGAGATTCTAAGCGGATTCTCCGAGATAGACGGCGTTTTGCCGCAAATAGCATTGACTTAGTTATTACTTCACCGCCATATGGCGATAATGCAACCACCATAACCTATGGCCAGTATTCGGTCCTTCCATTGCGGTGGGTGCCGTTGGCAGATATCCATGATGCCATCGTGGAGGATGTGATCACGAACCTTAGTAGAATCGACAGGAGTAGTCTTGGCGGTGTCAATTATCAGTTGGAACAACTCTTGGAGAGTGGAATTCTGCAAGCATCCAATCAATTAAACGATTTTGTAAGCATGTTGTTGGCTGAAAAGATGACCGATAAGGCAAGAAAAGTAGCGAGCTTTATTCTTGATTTTTCCGAAGTGTTGCAGAATCTATCTCCCGTCGTGAAACCCGGTAAATTACTCATATTTACTGTGGGAAACCGTCATGTGAATAAAACAGAATTTCCGCTACATCTTGTTTTAAGACAGCTTGCTGAAGTATACGGCATGAATATGCTTTATGACTTCCGCAGGAATATTATCAAAAATAAAAATTATGTTGATACATCCGTTCAAGGATTCAAGACGATAAACAAGGAAACCATTATGATCTTGCAAAAGCGAATTTAACTTTGTGAAAATAATGGTGACTTTGGGGAAGGGCTTTTTTATAAATAATCAGAAACACGGAGATTTTTTATAAGTTGTAAAAAGTCGATTTAAAATAATTTTTCTGGACTTCCGTCCCCTTCTGTGATAGTGTGTGTCACTAAAGAAGGAGGTGAGAAAAGATGCGCAGAACATTAGAAGAATTATACCGCGGCAATATCAGCCCGACGGTCAAGCAGTTCCGCCGTGGGACGCAGTACGACGAAGCACTTCGGTGCATGTGCAAAAACGAAGAAAAACTCGAGTCTCTGCTGGAGGGCAAGGAAAAGGAAACCTTTGATAAGTTTAAAGCCTGTATTGATGAAGTACATCAGTTCAAGGAGGAAGATGCTTTCGTAACAGGCTTCCGGTTGGGAGCAAGGCTGGTCATCGAAACGTTCTGCGAGGACAACGGATTTTTCATGGACATTGATGCCTGAAAAATCCGTCGTTTTTTATGCAGGGAAAGAGGTTTATAAATGCCTCTTTTTCTATTCGGAAAGATTTTTGAATAAAGTCTTGAAATCCGGGTATAATAATTAGTTTATGGATTGACAATCCAAACATATATATGTTACAATACGATCGAAAGGTAAAGTTTGCCTTTCGGTCTTTTTCTTTTGAAAACTGAATACGCATAAATTTAGGGAACCGTTACATATGTACACAGCGGACGAGGTAGGTCTCGTTGCTTTCGCTGTGGATGTATGTAACGGTTTTTATTTTGTTTGAAAATAAATCCACTCAAAAAGGTCATTTCGTTCTGATACAAATGAGAAAATATTTTATAAAAAATTTCGTGCAAAAGACAAATTTCATTCCTATACAAGAAGAAGGTGTGCAAAACACCGAGTTCTTCCCGTATACAAGTAGAGAGATTGTCGCCCGATTACACCCCCGCCTTTTTATCGGCAGAAAAATCAAAAGAAAATCAGATCAATTTAAAAAATAAACCTGCCCCCAAAAAGGGCATTTCGTTCCGATACAAACGAGAGAACGTTTTATAAAAATCGCGCAAAAGAAATTTTTCATTCTTATGCAAATAAAAAGCGTGCAAAACACCGAGTTCCTCCCGTATACAGGTAGAGAAAGTATCGCCCGATTACATACCCACCTTTTTATTAGCGAAAAAATCAAAAGAAAAGAGGAAACAAAATGTCAATACTCAAAACCATCACGGGCGAAGAACTATCAAACATGGAACTCCCCCCTACTCGCATGATTTTTCACCGATTGCTTCCGCAGGGACTTCACATCCTTGCGGGTGCGCCCAAAACCGGAAAGTCGTGGCTGACGCTTTGGCTTTGTCTGCAAATCTCAAAGGGTGAACCGGTCTGGGAGTTACCAACAGAGAAGGGAAATGTACTCTACCTCTGTCTGGAGGACAGCTACGGACGGATACAGGAACGGATGCTTGATTTGACTGATTACGCCCCGCCCAACATTCACTTTGCTACGATGGCCGATACCATCAATGGAGGGCTGATTAAACAGATTGAACATTTCCTTGCCGAGCATCCTGCCACAAATTTCATCGCCATCGATACCCTGCAACGCATCAGAAATGTGTCTGGTGACCTCAACGCCTACGCCAACGATTACAAGGATATCAATTTGCTCAAACAAATCGCGGACAAGCATAGCATCGCCATTTTACTCGTCCACCATCTTCGCAAGCAGGGCGATGAGGATCCGGTCAACATGATTTCCGGCACGACCGGACTGACCGGGGCAGTGGACGGGTTGTATGTTCTCAAAAAAGATTCCCGTCGCAGCCACACCGCCAAGCTGATCGCGACAGGGCGTGACATCGAGGACGCGGAGTACACCTTGGAGTTTGATCGACACAGCCATATTTGGAATTTCATCTCGGACGATTCGGAGGAGCCTTTTTCTCTTTCTGCCGATGAGGTTCTTGCCGAAGCGGTTGCGTTTATCAAGGCCGAGGAACTATTCATCGGAACAGCAAGTGAACTGGCAGAGAAAATGAAAACAAAAACCCGTCCGAATATTCTTGCAAAAAAACTGATGCAGAATCGAACGGCATTGGCTGAGGTGGGTATCACGGTAGAAAACTCGCGTACCGGAATGCGGCGGGAACTCACGCTTATGTATCAACCGCCCTCCGATGACAGTAATGACGGCAATGACGGTAAAAACGATAGCGGCTCAGTATCGGATTTGTTGTCACAGCCGTCACTGCTGTCACAAACCACGTAACTCCGCCGTGTCTTCGCCTGTTTGCCCCTATGTGCGGCTTTGGCAGCGGGGGTGGCATCGTTCCACCATGGGAGCACAAAAACGCCGATTTCGGCGAATTTGGCAAAAGTCTGCGATTGTTGGGTTTGACGAAAACAGAGCAGTGAGTTTGACTGGAAGATGATGCAGGATAAAGCAACTGGCGCAAAAGCGCCGGTTGCGACTCACACCGTCCGGCAACGCCGACCGGAAAATCCCGCTGTTACGCGGTTTTCTGGTGCTCTCCATCAGGATTTGTGCAAGTTAAAAAGTTATGCCGGTATTTTGATTTGGTGTTTAAGCTTATCACACAAAAACAAAAAAGCCCGCAGCAGCGGGATTACAGGCTATAAAAACCTGACACAAAATTGGTGTCAGGGGATTTGGGAGGATTTTATGGATTCAAAAAACAAACAAAGGGTCAGCGTTTATCTGGACAAGGACTTGGTCAGGCGTGCGGATAATTTACAGGAGATGCTGGGGTGCAAATCCCGCAATGCTTTATATTCTTTGGCACTCGAAAACTTGATCGCCGATAAAACCATTGAGGAACGTGGCGATGTTCTGATCGAAAAACTGGCCGTCGCCATCGAAAAAGCCGTTGACTTTGAAGCAGTAAAAATCTCGAAAGGGCTATTCCGCTACGCCGTGGAGCTGGATGTTATTCTGCAAATGCTCTCTCTGTGCTGGAATATTGAACCACAGGGAATCAAAAAAATGCGCCGCGAAGCGATCAATAATGTGCGCCGGACACGCGGAAAAGTTCGATTGGATGAATTGTTTATAAGAAAAGATACTGACTCATTATGAGTGAAATTAAAAATCGAAAGGATGATCCCCATGTTATTTCCCGAAGAAAAAAAGGTCTATGAAACCAAGATCAAAGGTACAAAATTCATTGTCACAAGCGAATCCCTGCCCGATACACAACAAGATATTCTGGACTCCCTGTCCCGTTTGATGGTCAGGGATTGCGGCGCTGTCTATGAACCGCCTGCTCCAAGAGAAGCGTTGGACATGGAAAAGGTGAAAGAAAATTTCAAAAAACTCGGACGGAACCTGATTAATCCTTAATTTTTACGGTTTGTGCTGGATATCGCAGGCGCTTTGTGATATGGTGTGCTTGCGATATTCACTCAGCCGTTTTGCGAGAAAAAGGAGGTAATTTATAAATGCAAAACGGAAACACAGCGGCAATTTATTGCAGATTGTCCCGTGACGAAGATACCAATCAGGAGAGCAACAGTATCCAAAGCCAGCGCCTTATGCTGACGGATTTTGCCGCCAGACAGGGCTTTCACATCGAAGACGAGTATGTTGACGACGGGTTCAGCGGCACGAATTACGACCGCCCCGACTTCAAACGGATGATTGAGGATGCCGAAAAAGGCAGGTTCGGCGTGATTATCACCAAGGATTTGAGCCGACTCGGCCGGGATTATCTTACTACCGGCGAGTACATGGAGAAGATTTTCCCCCGCCTGAACATCCGCTACATTGCTATGAACGACGGCTACGACAGCATGGCGGCAAACGACGGCAACGCAGACTTTGCGCCGATCCGCAACTATTTCAACGAATGGTACGCGAAGGACTGCTCCCGCAAAACCAGAGCGTCCTTTGCGGCGATGGCGAAGGCCGGAAAGTTTATCGGCTCGAAAGCACCTTTCGGCTATGTGAAAGACCGCGAGGATAAACATCATCTGCTGCTGGATGAGGAAGCAGCGGCGGTCGTGCGGAAAATCTTTGATTATGCAGCTACCGGTCATGGGTACAAGGCGATATCAAAACGCCTTCGGGACGAGGGCATCCTCAACCCGAATGCCTACAACAACATCGCCGACCCCACCTTCCACCAGAGCGGGTATTGGCGGCAGCCTCATGACTGGCACCCGTCGTCGATAAAAACCATCCTCAGCAACCCCACCTATCTCGGCCATGTGGTCAACGGCAGGCGCAAGGTGAAGTCCTTCAAGTGCAAGGAAATTGTCAGCAATCAGCCGGAGGATTGGATTGTGGTTGAGGACAGGCACGATGCGATCATCACCAAACGGGTATGGGATATGGCGCAGGAAAATCTGAAAAAGCGGAAACGCAGCGGTCATAACGGAGCGATACAGATTTTTGCCGGGCTGCTGAAATGTGCCGACTGCGGGTACAGCATGGCGTATAGCCGGAACAACGGCGCCGACCATAACGGCAGCTATCGGTGCAGCCTCAACAATGTCAAGGGCAAGAATTACTGCTCCAGCCACTATATCACCTACGACGCGCTGTACCAGATCGTGCTGAAGGACATCCAGCGCAAGGCGTTTGTGGCACGGCTGTTTCAGGACAACTTCATGCGTACCCTGACCGCCCAGACGGCGGGAACCCTGCAGGAGAAGCTGAAAAAAGCGGAAAAGGAAATCAAGCGACTGTCGGCGCGGGCGGTGGATCTGGAGCAGATCATTGCCAAGCTGTACGAGGATCACGCCCTCGGGCGCATCACAGCGGAGCGGTATGACACCTTCATGCTCAAGTATGAAGCCGAGAAAAAGCAGGTAGAGGCGGGGTTGCAAGATGCCAGCGCGGTGCTGGAGGAAGAAAAAGCGCAGTTTGACAACGCCCAACATTTCACCGAGGTGATTCTCAGCTACGCCGACCTGAAGGAACTGACCGCCCCCATCCTAAATGAGCTGATCGACCGCATTGAAATCGGCAAAAAGGAAGTCGTGGACGGCGAAAAAACGCAGAGCATCCGCATTTTATATAAGCAGGTGGGTTATGTGGAGATGTTCTCGCCAAGTGAATTATTCGGTGATGATTTGAATGTGGGTTAGGGATTCACAAATTAGCGGATAAAACGTGCACATTTTAGCGGATGAAACGCTTACAAATTAGCGGATGGACAGTATAGGACGCTGACTGCCTATACGAGCGTCTGACGGTCTCTTGAATGCCATTCAAGCGCTCTCCCAGCTGAGCTATACCCCCACATTAAGAGGAAATTTCATATTCTATTGTATATCAAATAAAAAGAAAAAGCAAACTGTTTTTATAAAATCGGAACGGAAATTCCGGGGCAAATACGGTTGGTCATTTTAATGACCGTTCCGATTTTTTGTCCGTTAGGGCAAAAAATCGGCGAAATTTTTTCGGTGGAAATTTTTGCGATTTCTTCACTCAGCCGTTTTGCTATTGTGCCTTTATCAACGTCACGAGGCCAGCGGTTCGATCCCGCTTATCTCCACCACATCAAGGAAGAAACGCTGATAAAGCCTCGTTCCAAATACGGAACGAGGTTTTTGTTTTTATAAAGACACAGCTTAAAAACTACTTTGTATTTGTTTTAAAATAGTTGCAATTTGCTATAGCGTGCGCTATAATAGATTTTGTGGGGGGTGGCGATAAATGACCATTGATGTAATCTTAATAGCCATTCGAAAAGAATTGAATGTTTCACAAGAGCAGCTTGCCCGTGATTTAAATGTGAGTTTTACAACGCTAAATCGTTGGGAGAATAACCGTTCCAAGCCGAGCCGTTTGGCCATGATGCGCATTACTGACTATTGCAAAGAAAAAGGCGTTTCCGAAGAAACGATCTCTGTGTTGGAACACGCCTGATGCTGACAAGGAGGGATTGTGTGAGCGAGACCAAAACTGAGAAACAAACCAAATCCAAACAGCGTGTAGCCGATCACGGCGAGGTTTTTACGGCGGATCGCGAAGTGAACGCCATGCTTGACCTTGTCAAGCAGGAAACCGAGCGCATTGACTCCCGCTTTTTGGAGCCTGCTTGCGGAAACGGAAATTTTCTCGCGGAAATACTCCGGCGCAAACTTGCTGTTGTTAAATCTCGCTATGGCAAAAATCCTGCCGATTATGAACGGTATGCAGTTATAGCAGTTACAAGCATTTATGGCGTGGAGATCCTCCCTGACAATACGGAAGAATGTCGAGAACGCCTTTTTAACATATGGAATGAACGCTACACTAAAGAGTGCAAGGGCGACGCGAATGATGAAACCCGACAGGCCGTGCGGTTTATCCTGAAAAAAAATATTCTTTGCGGTGACGCTTTGACTCTGGAGCAAGCGGACGGAACGCCGATAATTTTTGCAGAATGGTCTGCTGTCAATGGCAGTTTTTTAAAACGCCGCGATTTTGAGCTTTCCCATATGTTACATGCTGAAGAAAAGAATTTGCAGTATGAAATGTTAGATTCGGTTGGAGCTTATGAAATAGACGAGACAGGAGCAACCATTTTAAAACCGATACGCGAATTTGCTCCGATTCATTATAAGAGGGTGAATGAAAATGAGTAGTTTTTACACCAATACATATAACCCCGATGTGCTCTCCTGCCTTGCGAACTTTTCAAACGATGAGGTATACACGCCACCTGATATAGCTAATCGAATAATTGCTTTGCTACCTCAAGAGCTTTTTAGCGACCCAAACACGACTTTTTTGGATCCCGGGTGCAAAAGCGGCGTTTTTCTGCGTGAAATCGCAAAACGGCTGCTTATCGGTCTGGAACAGGAGATACCCGATTTACAGCAGCGAATTGACCATATATACCATAAACAGCTTTTTGGGATTGCCATAACGGAGATTACAAGCCTGTTGTCCCGCCGCAGCCTTTATTGCAGTAAATATCCCAATGGTAAATACAGCGTGTCACATTTTGAAAATTCCGAGGGAAACATACGGTTTAAGAAAATTCGGCATACTTGGCGCAAGGGGAAATGTGATTTTTGCGGCGCGCCCCAGCGCGAATATGACCGTGACGAAAGCCTTGAAACTCACGCTTATGAGTTTATACATACTACGCGCCCGGAGAGGATTTTTAATATGAAATTTGATGTTATTATCGGCAATCCACCGTATCAGTTGAGTGATGGAGGATTTGGCGTAAGCGCAAAGCCAATATATCAGAAATTTGTTCAACAAGCGAAAAAGCTGAACCCACGTTATCTCACTATGATTATTCCTTCACGCTGGTTTAGTGGAGGAAAAGGTTTGGATGCTTTCAGGGAAAAGATGCTTAATGATACTCGTGTACGTGAATTGCATGATTACTTCAACTCTATCGATTGTTTTCCGGGCATTGACCTTTCTGGGGGTGTCTGCTTTTTCCTTTGGAATCGTGATAACAAAGGCGATTGTAAAATAATAAGCCATCGTGGTGGGAATCAAACTTCTATGGAACGACCACTCCTTGAAAAAGGCGGTTTAACTTTTATCCGTTTTAATGAAGCCATTTCGATTTTACGTAAAATTCAAAGTTTTAATGAAAGTAGCTTTGCACACGGAATAAGTTCTCGTAAGCCCTTTGGATTAGAAACTTCAATAGAAGTTAAAAAAAGACAATCAAATGGGGATGTAAAAATATATGCATACCCAAACAACGGATATTATCCGAAATCAAAATTATTACGAAATTTAGAATGGGTAAATAAGTATAAAGTACTTTGTGCAAAAGCCTATGGTGAACGTGGAGAATTTCCATATATGGTAATAGCGAAGCCATTTATTGCTGCAAAGGGATCCTGTTGTTCCGAAACGTATATAGCAGTAAAAGTTTGTGAAACAAAAGAACAAGCAAATAACGTTCTTTCATATATATCTACCCGCTTTTTCCGCTTCTTAATTTTATTGAAAAAGAATACGCAAGATGCTACAAGTAAAGTTTATGAACTTGTTCCTCTCCAAGACTTTTCCGAATCGTGGACAGATGAAAAACTTTACAAAAAATACGGCCTAACCGAGGATGAGATTGCTTTTACAGAAAGCATGATACGCCCGATGGATTTGAATGGTGGTGAAAATAATGAATGAAATAAAAAATAATTTTTGTGGATATATAAATGTCGATAATGATTTGTATGTATGTAATGTCAATGACCATTTTGTGAAACTACTTCCCACAAATATCGAAGAAACAAGCAATGGGAAAAACATATATGGCATACATAATAAAGAATTATTAGAGCCGGAATTTTTAATAGGCAGAGATGAGGTAGGGTATTCCATCGCTCTTCTCCGAAACACAAAGTATGTAGAAACGCTTAATAATTGTCTTATCTTTAATTCACCAGCCATCATTAAAGGGGGAGGAAATACAGCTCATTTTGAAGATGGGCTAACCAAGGAATGGAGAAAGTTTGACGCGATATCTTTTTATGGCCAAAACATTAATAATGTATATAATCCAAAACTTGCAGCTTTAAATGAAAGAAGTACAGACGAAATTATTGAGCAAAAAACTAATTATATAGTGGCTCGGTTGTCAAGACAAAATTTCAGGGGTAAGATAATGAACCATAAATAACCAATAAATATAACCCTGTTCGCCATTGAGCTGCGCGATCAAAA
>JBAYZV010000043.1:0-12237 GCA_041672325.1 Candidatus Izemoplasmatales bacterium | reverse complement strand
AGTTATAAACACCTTTGGCGTCTTTGCTAAAATTTATTCTTAAATCCTCATTTTTAAAGTTATAAGCAAAAGAAACTTCACTTAAGTTTTGTTTTTGCGGTACTATCAAATCGTTGATTAAATCTTCTAAGGTTTGTAATAATAAATTACTTCCTATAAAGCTTAGTTTATTTTCCAGTGTTTTAACATTATCATTTTCACTTATCTCACATTTTGATTGAGACAAGATTAAACCGCTATCTAATGCCTTTTCCATATATATAACACTAACACCAGATTCAACATCTCCATTTATTATCGCTTTATGCATTGGTGAACCACCACGATATTTTGGAAGTAAAGAAGCGTGAACATTAATCGCTTGATATCTTCCGTGAAACAAAACCTTTTCAGGTATTATTTGTCCATACGCAGCTACAATTATAAAATCATATTCATTTTCAATAATCTTGGAATAATCTTTTTTAATTGATATCGGTTGGAATAACTCAATCCCCAATTCAACTGCTCGATTTTTAACAGGGGTACCCTGTAAAATTTGTTTCCTTCCAACCGGTTTATCTGGTTGTGTAACTACTAAGTCTACTCCATATAATTCATGTAATTTATTTAATATTGGAACTGCAAATTCCATGCTTCCCATAAAACATATTCTCATCTATCTCACCTAACCTACATTAGGGTAATTATCAATATTAATAAATATATTGTCATTTATATACTTATCTACTATTCTATTAATTACCTCTACTAAATTTTCTTGTTCCCGATATTTAACTAACACTGACGCCATATATATATTGTTAATCTTCATAGTTTGATCCATTGCTGGTCCAAGTACAATAACATTATTTAATTCTCTTTTTATTTCTTTAGATACTTCAATTCCAGCATAGAAAACATCTCTGATTTGACTACCACTAAACATTATGTTTACTAAATAGTAGAAAGGAGAATATCTGGCGATTCTTCTAATTTTCATCTCATACTGATAAAAGCCTAAATAGTCATTATCGCAAGCATATTTTATTGCATAATGCTCAGGATTCATAGCCTGAATAATAACTTCACCTTCTATATTTCTTCGACCCGACCTTCCAGAAACTTGCATAATCAACTGAAATGTTTTTTCTGGTGCTCTAAAATCGGGAACATTAAGATTAGAATCTGCTTGGATAATACCAACTAAAGTTACCTTAGGAAAATCAAGCCCTTTAGCTATCATTTGAGTACCAATTAAAATATCGCCTTCTTTTTCAAACTTATTTAAAAGAAGTTCGTGTGAATTTTTCTTTCTTGTTGTATCGTTATCCATTCTAAATACTCTAGCTTCTGGAAAACTATCTTGTAGTTGTTTCTCTATTTTTTGTGTCCCACTTCCCATAAAGCTTAATTCTTTCGATCCACATCTATTACATTGGTGAGGAATCTTTTCTTCATGATTACAATAATGGCATTTTAACGAATGTGAAAACTCATGGTAAGTAAGTGAAATATCACAACTTGGACATTTGTATACATAACCACATTCACGACAGATTACAAAATTTGAGAACCCTCTACGATTAATCAATAATATAACTTGTTCTTTTCTTTCTAATCTATTTGCAATTTCTTCATTCATTCTTTTAGAAAAAGGACTAGTATTACCGCTTTTAAACTCATTTAGCATATTAACGACTTCTATTTTTGGCATTTTAGAGTTTAAAGCTCTTTCCTTAATTTCCAACAATTCATAGTATCCTTTTTTTGCTCTTGCAAAAGATTCAATATTTGGGGTTGCAGAGCCGAGAACCAATGGACAATTATGCAAACTAATTCTTCTTTCCAATATATTAACAGCGTAATATATTAAACCAGTAGTTTGTTTATATGATGACTCATGACATTCATCCACAATAATTAAACCAATATTTTCTAATGGCGCAAAACAAGCACTTCTAGCCCCAATAACAATTCTAGCTTCTTTTCTAATTATGCGTCGCCATTCATCATATTTTTCACCACTTGATAAACCTGAATGCAAAGCGGCCACTAAAGATGCGAATTTATTCTTAAATCTTGAAATCATCATCGGTGTTAATGATATTTCTGGAACTAATAATAAAACATTTTTTCCTTCTTCAATGACTTTTTCGATGGTTTTTAAATAAATCTCAGTTTTACCGGAACCTGTTACTCCATGAAGAAGAAAAATCTTTTCTCTATTCCTTTCTTTAATAATCTTTTCAAACACTTGTTGTTGACTATCATTAAGAGAAATATCCTTATCTTTTGTCTCATAAAGTGTTTCAACTTTACGATAAACTTCCTTTTCAACAATTTCAACATAAGCATGTTTTTCTAAAGTATTAATTATTGAATTGCTTGTATCTGTTTTATTAATTAGTATTTGTTTAAGTTCTTCCTTATCTTCCAAACTATCAAGATAAGTTAAAACTCTACTTTGTTTTTCAGTTAATTTTTCAATTTCTTTATTTGTTCTTCTTACAAATTTTCTTGAAATATTTGATTTTTTGTCCTTTATTTCATATATTTGAATAAGATGATTATTCTTTATTTCTTTGTTAATTAACGGATATAATTCAACGTTTATATTATCTAAAAAAACTTGTGATTGATATTGAAAAGTCGGAACTAGCGCTTTATCTAAATGTTCTAAATCAATTACTTTTATTTTCGGCTTATAAATTACCTTCAAAGCTGAAGGTAGAATAGTTTCTAAAACTTTAATTAGTATTGTATTTGTTTCTAAACTAATTTGTTTTGCGATATTGATCAATTCTTTATTAAGATATGACTCTAGATCAAGAATCTTTACTATTTCCTTCAAAGCATTCTTGTACTCAGTAGTTTCAGAAAAACCAATTATAAATCCCATAATTTTTCTATTACCAAAAGGTACAACAACTCTTGCTCCAAGCTCAATAAAATCCTTGAAAGGTTCAGGGATTATGTAGTCATATGTTTTGTTTACGTTTTTAGCTTTTACATCTACTAGTACTTGAGCAATCATGAGTGATTCTCCTTTACGGTTAATTATATCAAATTCTCGCTAACAAATAAATAATAACTCATTTTTTTATAAAAGCAAATGGCTAATCGATTGCATTTACTTACGATAAAAGATATAATATTAATGTTAAATTTTATTTATGAAAGGAATTTATTATGAACAATAAAATAGAATTAAAGGAGGAAGCACTAGTCTTTGCTCTTGGTGGACTTGGAGAAGTAGGAAAAAACATGTATTGTGTCCAATACCAAGATGAAATTATCGTTATCGACTCTGGCCTTTTATTCCCAGACGAACACTTGATGGGCATTGATTATGTAATACCAGATTACTCTTATCTGTTAGACAATCAAGACAAAATTAAAGCGTTGATTATAAGCCACGGACATGAAGACCACATTGGCGGAATCCCTTTTTTATTAAGGCAACTCACTCTACCAGTAATTTATGCTTCTGGTCTTAGTTACGGACTTATTCAAGCAAAGCTTGATGAAAAAGTTGACTTCCCTGTCAATTTACAAAAGTATGTTGAAGACGATATTATCCAATTTGAAAGGATGAACGTCACTTTCTTTAGAACAAATCACTCAATACCTGACTCATTTGGCTTAAAAATAACAACACCTGCTGGAGTCATTGTACATACAGGCGACTTTAAGTTTGATTTTTCTCCTACAGGTAATGACTCAAACTACCAAAAGATGGCTAGTATCGGAGCAGAAGGTGTTTTATGCTTATTATCTGACTCAACTAATGCAGAATTAGAAGATTTCACCACCTCTGAGAAAGTTGTATCAGAAAACATTAAAGAAATGTTTGATTCGATTGATGGTAGAATTATAATCTCTACTTTTGCATCTAACATTCATCGAATTCAACAAATTGTTGAAGCATCTGTTGCTACAAACAGAAAAATCGCTGTTTTCGGTAGATCAATGACTAAAAACATTGATGTAGGTATTAAACTTGGATATATAAGAGCTCCAAAAGGAACTTTTATATACACTAGAACTAAATCAGAAATAAGAGATAGAAATTTAACAATTCTTTGTACAGGTTCACAAGGTGAACCATTAGCTGCATTAACAAGAATTGCAGCCAATACACATAGACAAATTTCTTTGATACCAGGAGATACTGTTATATTATCTTCATCACCTATACCTGGAAACTTAGAAAGTGTTAACAGAACAATAAACATGCTTTACAAACATGGAGCTAATGTTATTTCTCAGTCACCATTCGCTGACGTACACGCATCTGGTCACGGTGGTCAAAATGAGTTGAAGTTAATGCTAAAGCTAATGCGTCCTAAATACTTTATGCCTATTCACGGCGAATATAGAATGTTAAAAATTCATTCTCATTTAGCTATTGATACAGGATTAAAACCAGAAAATACATTCATAATGGAAAATGGCGATGTATTGGCGTTAACCCCTGATCATGCATATATAAAAGGAAAAGTAAAAACATCCGATATCTATGTCGACAGTGAAACTGTTGGCGAAGTTGGTTCCCTTGTCATTAAAGACAGAAGAGAACTTTCTGAAGACGGATTATTATCAGTAATTCTTACTATATCGCAGGAAAATTATGAAGTCATGTGTACTCCAAATATTATATCGCGAGGGTTCTTATACTTAGAAGAAAATGATAAGATGACTAAAGATATGCAAGAAATAATTCTTGATGTTACTGAAAAGTATCTCAATCCAAAACACAAATTGAATATTTCAGGAATTAAAAATGATGTTATTAAATCGCTACGCAAATACATACATAATGAGACTAAACGCGAACCTATGATTATGCCAGTTATTATGGTTTTATAAATAGAATAAATTACGTAATCTATAGTTAGTTTCATACAACAGACAATAAAAAAGAGTAAGATGTTAGTATTAAATTACTAGCATCTTTTTTTATTAAGATAGTATATATTATATATTTATGAGTAAGAAAACTTTTTGAATAACGAAGTTATCAATATAAAGCAAAAAGAGGCATGACATAAAAGTATAAAAAAACCTTAGATATGCAATTATAGAAAGTTCCCATTCTATTTTCAAAAAATAAACTCTCTGCAATAATGATATCACATCTTGAGATTAGCATGTACAATTAGTCCATGAGCCGATGATTTATTATAATACACCACTCATAGAAAATAAAAAGTAGACACTTTTTTATTATGTATCTACTCTTAAAGGTTCAATTCAATCTAATCATTTTTTATTGAAAATCTATCATTAATCGATTGTTACAAACATCTTTAAATGCGTAAAAAATCTCTTTTGTCACTGATGCGTCTTCTAAGGCATCATGTTGTTGATTGTTTAACACTTTGTTTTGTGAATAAACATTATATGCATTAAATAGACCTATATCATTTTTTAATCCATAGTAAGTTTTATGAAGACTAAGAAGATCTATGAATTGCATACTCTTAGTAAAATTACTCAAACGATGAATCCGGTTTAACTTATTTAACTCTAAATGATCATTTTTTCCCCAAACATAGACTATCGGATTATACTTGAGTTGAATGTCCATTATTTTTTTATGTAAAAATTCATATGGCTTTCCATCATCAACAAATCTTTGCTCGATATGCAGAAACTTTTTGGTTCTAATAGACAGTTCAGGGAATAGCTTTGGTTTAATATAACTAGAAAATTCTTCAACATTATTCCCATATTCATCAGTTAATACATAACCAACTTGAATAATTTCAGATATGAAATTTTGGTAATTATTATATGGTGGCATACTCATCTCAAAATCAATAAACAAGCGATATCTGTTTTGATTAATCAATGATTTAATGCCTGATTTAATCATTGAAATATCATAATAAACCGTTGGTTTATTTTTATTTGGTGATAGTAATTTATCAATAGCAACTACATTTCTAACTAAATGTCCCCTGTATAGTCTAGAATTTATTTTTACTGTCATAAAAATAAATATACCTGGTTGAAAATATTGCATAAATTGTTTAAACATACTTTTACTCATATAATAAAAATCAATTTTTTTCTTTGACTTGATAGCGACCAATCTTTTTGATTCTATTACTCCATGTAACATTCCATTAATGTATTCTTCCATCCACAGTTCACCCCGTGATTCTTTTTATTTATCTTGAATTTGTTTTAGAGCTAAATAGATATTATCAATTGCTTCTTCATTTATTCTTAAAGCTTTTAGTTCTTCCCTAGGAGCATTTTTAATATTTTCTAGTGTTTTATATTTTTTTAATAATTTATCTTTTGTTGATGATCCAACCTTAGGTATTGTATCTAATATAGAACCAAAAATTGTTTTTTTTGCTAGATTTCTTTGAAAACTAATTGCAAAGCGATGAACTTCTTCTTGCATTTTATATAGTAAAGAGTAAAGATTGGATCTTTTATCTAAAAAGATTTCTTTTTCATCTTGGGTAACTATAGATTCAGTCTTATGTCGTTCATTCTTTTTTAGTCCTATTACAGGTATTAAAATATTTAACTCCTCTAAAACTAATTTAGCAGCTCGTAATTGAATAATTCCCCCATCAACAACGATTAAATCGGGCGCTTGTAAACCTTCCATTAACATGCTTTGATATCTACGATAAATAACTTCCTTCATCATTTGATAATCGTCAGCTGTATTGGTAGTTTTGATTTTATATTTTCGATACTCATTTTTATCTGGTAATCCATTTGTAAAAACAACCATAGCTGAAACAAGATTTTGTCCTGAAATATGAGAATTATCGAATATATCAATTCGTTTTATTGCATCAACACTAAGAAGTTCTTCCAACTCTGTTAAAGCGACAATTGTTTTATTCTCTTTATTTAAAAACGTTGGTAGATTATTGTTCAAATGAATTCTAGCGTTTTCAATAGCTATTTCTAGTAATTTAACTTTTCTACCTCTTTGTGGCGTAAAAATAATATTACCAAAAATATCCGGAAATAAATCATAATTGTATCCATAAGGTAATAAAATTTCCTTAGGTAATGGGTTTTGTTCATAAAATTGGGCAAGATAGGTTAACAATATTTCTTCAACAACTCCGTAATAAGTAAATATCTTAGATTTAGAGAACAACAACTTACCATTTCTCATAAATAAAATATTTATAGAAATATAATTATCATAAGTAACAAAATTAATTATATCACGATTTAAGTTATCATTAAAAACTACTTGTTGTTGTTCAGTTGTTTTAGTAATAGCTTTAATCAAATCTTTGTACTCTTGCGCTTTTTCAAATTCCAGTCTGCTCGAATGAATATTCATTTTTTCAGTATATTCATCGATAAACTCTTTGGTATTTCCTGACAAAAAACTACGTACTTTTTTAATCAAGTTTTTATATGTATCCTCAGAAACCTCAAATTCGCAAGGACCTAGACATTGTTTTATATGATAATACAAACAAACTTTCTTAGGGAATTTTGAGCATTTACGGAAAGGAAATATAGAATCTAATAATCTCACTGTTTCGCTAGCATAAAATGCATTAGGGTATGGCCCAAAAATATTTCCTTTTTTGTTTTTAATATCTCTTGTAATTCTTATTATAGGGTGTCTTTCATTTGTAACTTCAATATATGGGTATGTACTATCACTTATTAATTTAATATTGTATTTTGGCAAATGTTTTTTTATTTGCCCTAATTCAAGAAGGAAAGCTTCTTTCTCATTATTTGTAATAATAAAAGTCAAATCATTAATATCTCTAACTAGTCTAGTCGTTTTTTCATCATGAGCACCAACAAAATAAGAACTAACTCTCTTCTTTAAGTTCTTCGCTTTACCTACATATATAATTTTTCCTGTCTTATCAAGCATTTGATAAGTTCCTGGTTTATCAGGCAATGATTTTAACTTATTTTTGATTAATTCGTTCATATCAATAAAGATTATACCAAATTGTTAATTTTCTTGCAATTAAAACAAAGACTGTGAGAAAAAATGCTTCTCACAGTCTAAAAAATATATTATTTAATGTTCTTAATAATATTTTCAATTCTTCTTCCTTTATTATAAGAATCATCATACTTAAATACTAAAGTTGGAACTTTTCTCATTTTAACTCTTTGAGCTATTTGATTTTTAATAAATCCATTTGCTCTTTCTAAAGTTTCTTGAGTTTTTTCTAAGTCTTTTGCTTCTCCATAAACAGTGTAATAAACATACATGTATGATAGTTCGTTGGTAATCTTTACTCCGGTTACAGTAAGAAACCCTAAAACATCTTTTACTTCATTATGGATAATCTCAGCAACTACTCTTTGAACATCAGTTTCTAAATGACTAATTTTTGCCATTATTCCACCTCTTTCATCATATAGACTTCTATAACATCACCGATTTTTATATCATTATAATTTTCAATGGTTATACCGCAATCATATCCTTGCTTAACTTCTTTTACATCATCTTTAAAACGCTTTAGAGAACCAAGTTTTCCTTCAAATATAATCTTACCATCTCTAACTAATTTTACAATAGAATTTCTACGAATAATACCATTAGTTACCATACATCCAGCAATAGTACCAATTCTTGAAACGCTATACGTTTCTCTTACTTCTGCTTCACCGATAACTGATTGTTCGAAAACTGGATCTAATAAGCCTTTCATCGCAGCTTCAATATCATCTAAAGCTTCATAAATAACTCGATAAGTTCTTATTTCTACGGTTTTTTCTTGAGCTAAATCTCTTACTGTGCTTGGTGTACCTACACCAAAACCTATAATAATTGCTTCTGAAGCTTCAGCTAGTAATACATCAGTATCAGTAATAGCACCAACTCCAGTTCTAACGATGTCGATTGAAGTTCCTTCAACCGCTATTTTATTTATAGAGCCCTTGAAAGCTTCAATTGAGCCTTGAACGTCAGCTTTAATGATTAACTTCAATTCTTTAAGATTTCCTTGTGCACGGCTAAAAAAATCTTCTAATGACATAGCTGGTTGATTAGAATGTTGTTTATCAAATTGTCTTTGTGCTCTTTCATCAGCAATATCTCTTACAGTTTTTTCATCGGAGAAAACCATAAAAGGATCCCCTGCACTTGGAACATCAGATAAACCGATAATTTCAACAGCTTGTCCTGGCAGAGCTTCACTGATTTGTTTACCAACATCATTAGACATAGCTCTAATCTTTCCATAAGTTGAACCAACTACAAAATTATCTGAAACCTTTAGAGTTCCATTGTCAACTAAAATGGTAGCAACAGGTCCTCTGCCCTTATCTAGTTTAGCTTCAATAACTGTACCAGCTGCATTACGTTTTGGATTAGCTTTCAACTCTAGCATTTCCGCAACTAATTGAATTGTATCTAGTAAATTATCAATACCGGTACCTTTTAGAGCTGAGATTAAACAATAAGGTGTTTCACCGCCCCAATCATCTGGTAATAAATCCAAATCAGCTAGTTCTTGTTTGACGCGGTCTGGATTAGCTCCTGGTTTATCAATTTTATTTACAGCAACGATTATTGAACATTTTGACGCTCTTGCATGATCGATTGCTTCTCTTGTTTGTGGCATTACACCATCATCAGCAGCAACAACCAATACAACTATGTCTGTTATTTTTGCTCCTCGAGCTCTCATTTCAGTAAAAGCAGCATGTCCTGGTGTGTCAATGAAAGTTATCTTTTGCCCGTTTTTTTCGACTTGATAAGCCCCAATGTGCTGTGTAATTCCGCCAGCTTCAGTATCAACCACTCTAGCATTACGAATATTATCTAATAATGTAGTTTTCCCATGGTCTACGTGACCCATAATCGTTACAACAGGAGGACGACTTACTAAATCTTCAGGATTATCATCATTCTCCATTTCGTCAAATCTTGTAACATCGGTAATAACTTCATCTTTAAACTCTAAATTAAATTCCATAGCTAACAATTCAGCATTTTCACGACTGATTTCTTGGTTTTGTGTTGCCATAACCCTGAGAAACATTAATTTTTTAATAATCTCAGTAACTGGTTTATCCATTTCTTCAGCTAAATCTAAAACTGTCATACCTGTTTTATAAGTTACACTTGTTTTAGTTGGTTTAGGGTTTTTCTTCTTTTTGTTCAAAAGATTATCTTTTTCTACATAATCTTCCTTAGTCTTGATAAATTTTTTCTTGGCAATATATTTTGACATATGACCACCTCTTCTTCTAAAATATTTCTTACTGTTTCATTTTTTCTGCAAATCCTTTATCTGTGATTGCAATAACCTTACGGTTATTTTTGCCAATTGCACCACTTAATTCATCTGTAGTAAAAATATCGATTACCTCTACTTCATAAAAGGCAGATTTGTCTCTTATCCTTTTATTAGTATTAAATCCGGCATCACTAGCTAAAAAAACTAGTTTTGCTTGTTTACCTTTTATCTTTTCTAAAGCAAACGCTTCTCCAGAAACTAATTTTTTAGCCTTTTGGCATAAACCAATAAGACTCAATATTTGCTCTTTATTCATCGTTTAAGCCTTTCATTAAATCTTCATAGATAGATTCTGGAATTTCTATTTCTAAATGTCTTTTCAAAACATTTGTTTTCTTCGCTTTAGCAATAACTTCTTTACTTCTAGACAAATAAACACCTCTACCATTAGCTTTTCCAGTCTTGTCATAAATAACAATCCCTTCAGGAGTTCTAACGACACGCATTAATTGTTTCTTTTCAAACCGTTCTCCAGTAACCACACATTTTCGTAATGGTATTTTTTTGGTTTTCATGTTTATCACCGCCTATATTAAAATTTTATTCCTTGTTCTAAAGCATCAGTTTCTGGTTTAATATCAATTTTCCAACCACAAGATTGAACTGCTAGTCTTGCGTTTTGTCCCTTTTTACCAATAGCTAATGATAATTGATCATCAGGAACTATCGCTAACGCTGATTTTTCTTTCGCATCAATTATTACAGCTATGGTTTTTGCTGGTTGAATTGAATTAGAAATTAATTCTTTAGGATCACTACTATATTTATAGATATCCATCTTTTCGCCATTCAAGCTATCAATAACGCTCTTGATTCTAGCCCCATTACGCCCTAAACAAGCCCCAACAGGATCAACATCAGGATTATTAGAAGCAACACAAACTTTACATCTATCTCCTGGATCACGTGCTAAACCTATAATTTCTATAACGCCATCTTTTAATTCAGGAATAGCATTTTCCATTAAACGTTTAACAAGATTTCTATCAGTTCTTGAAACATAAACTTTTGGTCCTTTTGTTGTTTCTTCTACCTTTGTAATATATACACTTAATCTATTACCAACAAACAAATCACTAGTTAATAAATCACGTGAAGGTATTGATGTTTCTGTATCTTTTCCCAAAAATAATGTAACAAATTCATCGTTTATTTGAACGATTTCTGCACTAAGCATTTCTCCAACTTTATCAGTGAAATAAGATAAATTTCTTTCTCTTTCAAGTTGTTTTAACCCTTGTGTCAACATTTGTTTTGCTGTTGAAGCAGCTAAACGCCCGAAGTTTTTAGGAGTAATCTTTTCCTCGATAACATCACCAATCTTTACTGTCTTCTTTAGTTCTCTCGCTTCTTCTAAAGAGATTTGTGTTCCTGGTTCAGCTTCAGGATCAATTTCAGCTACTACCAATGATCTAGCAACTAAAGTAATCTCTGCTTTTTCTTCATTAAAAACTACTTCAGCATTTTGTTTGCCGTTATAAGCTTTTTTATAAGCATTGATTAACCCTCTTCCGAATACTTCTAAAATCTTTTCTTTAGGAATATCTCTTTCTTCTGAAAGAACTTCTAAAGCTTTAAAAAAATCTTTACTTGTCATTTTTCTCTCCTAAAACTTGATAGCTAATCTAATTAGATTAACATCAATATAATTTATATTTATTCTTTTATTTTTACTAGTTAATATAGTTAAAATCTCACCATCAAAACCAATTAGCTTTCCTTCTAGTTTTTGTTCATAAGTTTCTAGATATATCTGTCGATCAACAGCTTTTTTTACTGCTTCTATACTTCTTAACTCTTTTTCCGCCCCTGGGGAGCTTATTTCTAAAGTGTATTCATGGTCAATTGGATCTAATTTGTCTATAAAAGGATCCAATAGCCTTGTGGCTTCCACAACATCATCCATCGAAACGCCTTCTAAAGAATCAATATAAATTCTTAAAACTGGATCTTTT
The DNA here is from genome assembly GCA_041672325.1 of Candidatus Izemoplasmatales bacterium. GTDB lineage: Bacteria > Bacillota_I > Bacilli_A > Izemoplasmatales > Hujiaoplasmataceae > UBA2289. The sequence continues at coordinate 26 of JBAYZV010000043.1, read as the reverse complement.
TTATTAGCTACATATTCAACGTCATA
>JBAYZV010000042.1:0-12404 GCA_041672325.1 Candidatus Izemoplasmatales bacterium | reverse complement strand
ATAAATCTTAAAAATTTTGAAAATGTCATATTTTTATGTCAAAGGCTGCAGCGATTCATACATAGAACCGACAGTCTTTTCTAAAGGGTGTCGGTGTTTGATTTATTATGACTCCTATAAATTGAATTTTATTATATCAAAATTTTAATTTGTTGATATTGTAAATTTTTAAAATAAAAAACCAGCTAGAAATTAACTGGTTTATAAATTATAAGTATTTAGTTAACAAACTAACTGCCAAAGCACCATCACTAACACTCATTACAATTTGCCTTAAATAAGTATCACGAATGTCTCCGATAGCGTAAACTCCAGGAACATTAGTTTCAAGTTGAGAGTTGGTCTTAATCCAAGACCCTTCAACTAGTTCTACTTGATTATTCAAGTACTCTACATTTGGAGTATGTCCCGTAGCTATAAACAATCCATTTACATTAAGTTCTTCTTTTTCTAAAGTTTTAACATTTTTTATTTCAATAGATTCTACAAAATCTTTTCCTTTTATTTCCTCTATTACAGAATCCCATTTCATTTCAACGTTACTTAGTTTGAACACTCTTTCTTGAAGAGATTTAACAGCTCTTAGCTCATCACGACGATGAATTAGATATACTTTCTTAACAATTCTAGATAAATAGATAGCATCTTCAACAGCAACATCGCCGCCACCAACTACAGCAACTACTTTGTCTTTATATAAAAATCCATCACAGGTTGCACAGTAAGAAACTCCATAACCATTAAGTCTATTTTCTCCAGGAGCTCCTAATTTTCTTGCATTAGCACCGGTTGCTATTATCACTGTTTTTGTTAAATAAGTATCATTTTCTGTTATAATTTTTTTTACTTGAGTATTAGAGAAATCTACGTTAATTACTGGATCAATTGTAATTTTAACACCTAAATCTTCAGCGTGCTTAACCATTTTGTCCGCTAGTTCCATCCCACTTAATTTGTTCACACCTAAGTAATTCTCAACTTCAAATGTGTTCGCAATTTCGCCTCCTGGTAACCATCTTTCGATTATTAAAAAATCTAGCATAGCTCTTTGTGCATAAACAGCAGCACTAAGACCACCAGGTCCTGCACCTAAAATAATTAAATCATAAACATGTTCCAATTTTTTCACCTCGCTAATAATATTCTTAGTTAATATTATACTATAAATGTATATTTTTAATTTTCAAGAACAAATATTTACAATAAATCTTCTTTAATTTTTACAAACAATTCTTCTAATGTTCCGTGTTCGAATTGATTAATATCAATATTATTCTTGTTGTTGAGACAATCCGTAACTAAAAATGTTTTTATTCCAAGCCCTTCAGCAACCATATCTTCAAGAGTATCGTTACCAATCATTATTGTTTCTTCCGGAATAAAATTCATTGTAGTTAATATCATTTCATAGTAATTTATACTTGGTTTTGTAAACTTGCTATTTTCATAAGTTGTTACATGTAAAAAATCCTCTTTTTTCAAAGAAACCCATTCCATTCGCTTTTTTGTAGCGACAAAAGGAAAAATAGGGTTTGTTGCTAACACAATGTTTTTCCCTCTTGATTTCAACAATTCTATAATCTTTAGAGACAACTCTGTTGGCTTTGAAGATGATTTGACTACTTCAAATTCGTTTTGATAAAACAACTCTAAAGCTTCTTTTATTTGTTCTTTTTTATCATTATTAGGATAAAATTTATCCCAAAATATTTCTTCATTAGTTTTACTACCATTGTTCTCAATCATTGCTTTTGTACCTAACCAAAGATTTTGAATCATCTCCTGTGGATTAAGCCCTAACTCTACGAATTTTAAACCTAATTGATTAAAATATTGCTTAACAAATAATTCTTCGTTTAAAGGTAATAGTGTTCCATCTAAATCAAACAAGTAATTTTTTAGCATATTAATCTCCATTTCTTGTTGCATTAATCATGTGAATATTCTATATATTTTATCAATAAATGTCAATGAAAAATAAAAAGCTATTATGTTTGTAAATAACTAATATTTATGCTAATATGGCGCTAAATATAGATATAGAGGAGGAATTATATGATACATTATAATATTAATGAAATACCTTCAGTTTTGAATGAATATAATGTCCAGGCTAAGACTCTTGTTGACCATAATTTCTCTACAATAAAAAACTTATTTCTTAATTCAGGTCAAAGTATCCCAGACCATAAAGTGCCAATGGATGTTACGTTTTTTATTTTAGAGGGTATCGGGTCAATAACAATAGGCAATGAAACTGTAAACGTAAAACCTAATGATTGTTTATTATGTCCACCAAACACGTATATGTCTGTTAAAGCTGATAAAAACTCACCTTTATCATTTTTAAACATCAAAACGCCAGGATTAAGATTCTAGAAAAAAGATTAGTTCTTACTAGATCTAATCTTTTTTATTATACATGAATTAAATAGTACCTTTTTATAAGCTTACTTATAAAGATTCATATTTCGCACAAAAGATTGTGATTAGGGCTATTTTTTGGTAAAATGGAAGTATAAATACATTTTGGAGGTGATTTAATCAATGACGACATATGAAATTTATAATGCATTTAAACAAGAATTTGATATGGTTGGAATTATCCAAACAAAAAAGTATTTTGAAGCTGCTGAAAAGTTAAAATTTGTATCACCTGCAAATGATTATAAAACTATGGTTGTTCTTGGCTTAGCATATCCAAAAAGGATAATAAAATCTACTACAAATAAACTATATGCATCTTTTTATACTTTTGGAAAAGACTATCATTTAGTGTTAAAAGATAGAATAAAAAAAGTTATGAATAATATCCCGATTGAATATGAACTAGGGGTTGATAATCACCCGTATAATGAAAGATTAGCTGCGGAATTATCTGGCATTGGTTATTTTGCAAAAAACCAATTGATAATTAATCCTGAATTTGGATCATACTTTTTTTTGGGTATTGTATTTCTTAATATAGACTTAGAAGAAACTAAATCATCACCAATTATAGAAAACTGTGGAGATTGTAGAATCTGCATAGAAGTTTGCCCTACAAACGCTTTAAGTGATTTTGGGTATAATTATAACAAGTGTATCAGTTATTATAATCAAACTAAAAAAGTATTAACTGACAAAGAGATTAATACTAATTATTGTTTATTTGGTTGTGATATTTGTCAGTTAGTATGTCCTAAAAACATAAATATTAAAAGTTTTATTCATCCAGAATTCGAACTTACTGGTAAAGAAGGTGTTGATATTGTTGATTTATTTTCATTGTCGGATAAGAATTTTGCAGAAAAATATAATGGCATGTCTTATTTATGGAAAGGTAAAACAATATTAATGAGAAACGCTTTAACTATTTTGTTAAGACAAAAAAGCACAAATTACAATACCTTAATTTCAAATTCTATTCTAAAATTTGAAATGCCTTGGTATAAAGAAACGGCTACAAAAATTTTAAAAAAACTTGAAGTTATAAAAAAAGAATCCATTTAGCAAAAGATGGATTCTTATTTTTTTACTTCATGTATTTGTCTAGAATGTTGATAATTTCATCACTTTTATTAGAAAATGATCCATCAGTTATAGACTCTTTAACACAAGTGTTAAGATGTTGTTTTAGAATAACTAAATTCGCTTTTTTTAGTAAAGCTTCAACAGCTAAAATTTGATTAGCAATATCTACACAATAGCGATCTTCTTCTGTCATTCTTATCACTGCTTCAATTTGTCCTTTGGCTGTTTTTAATAAATTCAATGCATCTTTATGATCATGCTTCATATTTTACCTCCGTTCTTTTGTTTAAATCTATTTTTTTCAATCTTAATGAATTATATATTACATTTAAACTACTGAATGACATAGCCAGTGCTCCAATCATTGGATGGAGTAAACCTAACATTGCAAAAGGTATTGCTAAAGCATTGTAGAACCAAGCCCAGAAATAGTTTTGCTTTATTTTTGAAAATATAGCTTTAGAAAGATTCAGAGCTTTAACAACAGATTCTAAATCTTCATTGATTAAAGTTATGTCACTCGCTTCAATAGCAATATCAGTTCCAGTATGAAAAGCAATTCCAACGTTTGCTTGTTTTAAGGCTGGTGCGTCATTTATACCATCACCAACCATTGCAACTAGTCCGAATTCGTTTTGAAGTTTTATGATTTCATCAACTTTCCCACCCGGTAAAACAGAAGCTATTATACTTGTTATTCCAGCTTTTTTAGCTATTGCTTCAGCGGTTTTTTGATTATCTCCGGTAATCATGATTGTTTTAACACCCATTCTTTCAATCTGTAGAATTGTACTTTTTATATGTGGTTTTAAATCATCCGCAATCCCTAAAACTCCAATAGTATTGTCTTTACTTCCAACAAGTACTACTGTTTTTGCTTCTGCTTCTAATTTTTCAATGTTGAACTTATATTTTTCATAATCTATTTTCATTTTTTGGAAAAACTTTGTACTTCCCAAAAAGAATTCTTGATTATTAATTATCCCGGTAATTCCCAATCCTGTAACAGACTCAAAGTTATCTAATTCAAGAATATTGACTGACTCTTCTTTTGCTTTTTCAATGATTGCTTGAGCTAATACGTGTTCAGAAGCGTTCTCTAAAGTTGCGGCTATTTGCAATAATTCGGTAATATTTTCACTTAAAATATCTGTAACTTTTGGATTACCAATAGTTAATGTTCCAGTTTTATCAAATGCTATTGCTTTAACATCCTTAAAAGTTTGAACTGCTTCTCCACTTCTAATTAGAATTCCATTCTCTGCTCCCTTACCACTTCCTACCATCAAAGCTGTAGGTGTTCCAAGCCCCAACGCACAGGGACAAGCAATAACTAAAACAGCTGTTGATGTAACAAAAGCAAGCGTTAAGATGCTTTGATCTTGATTAACCCATGGTAGTATTCCATCAAAAATTGAAAGAATCATTAAATGAAAATCTGGAAATATTAAGAATGAAGCAAACGTTAATAAAGTAAGCCCAAGTATTACAGGCACAAAAATACCGGTTATTTTGTCTGCGAACTCTTGAATTGGAACTTTTGACCCTTGACATGCTTCAACCATTTTTATAATTTGTGCAAGAAATGTTTCATTTCCTACACGGGTAACTTGAACCTTGATAATTCCGTTTTTATTTATAGTAGCACCAATTACGTTCTCACCAACGCCTCTTTTAACTGGTAATGATTCGCCAGTAGCTAATGATTCATCAATGGTTGATTCTCCAGAGATTATTAAGCCATCCATAGGTATTTTTTCGCCAGGTCTAATTATCATGACGTCACCGACAACTAGTTCAGAAGTCAATACTTCTATTTCTTCTTTATTAATAATAATTTTTGCAGTTTTAGAACCAATTTCTAAAAGTTTTTTAATTGCATTCGATGCTTTTCCTTTTGCTTTAGTTTCTAAGAATTTCCCAACTAAATGTAAAGTCATAATCATAGTTGCCATTTCGATAAAAGTAGTGATTGGCAAAAACAATCCTAACAATCCTATTAAGTAAGGTGGTACTGACCCTAAAGATACTAAAACATCCATATTAGGTCTTTTAGTTTTAATAGACTTAAATGCCTTTTTATGAACGTCAAATCCGAAAATAAATATTACTGGAAATCCCAATATAGCACTTATATATATGTATCCTGGTATCTTAGTTAAAAACATATCTATTAACATCAACGACATTATTAATGTAGCTAATATAGCCGATAGAATAACTTTTTGTTTTGCTTTTTTTATAAAAGTAATATCATTTGCATCTGATTCTAAAGAGTTTTTTTCTATAACTAGTTTATACCCGATGTCATTTATTACTTTTTGAATATAACCGATTTTTATAATTTCCGGATTATACTTAATTATAAGACGATTATTAGCAAAATTTAGATTAACCTCACTTATTCCAGTTAATTCTTTAATAGTAGTTTCGATAGCATTAGCGCATGATGCACAACTCATGCCTACAACCAAGAAAGTTATTGTTTCAATTTTTTGTTCTTCAATCACCATTTCATATCCTAATTCATCTATCATACTCTTTATTTTAGTTTCAGTTATTAAATCCAGATCATAAACGATTGATAGAGTTTCACTCGCTATATTTACAGAAACTGTTGAAACCCCTTTAGTAGTACTCAAAAGAGTTTCGATACTTTTTGAACAAGAAGCACAACTCATGCCATTAATTTTGTATTTTTTTTGTATCATTATAAAATCACCCGATATCCTAATTCACTAATTTTATCAACTATATTCTTAAAATCAATAGTTGATTCGTTGTATTTTACATCTACTATTTTTTCTTTTAGAATAACATTCACTTTTTCAATACCATTTAAACTAGATAATCCACTTTTTATATTATTTACACAATGTTGGCAGTTCATACCATTAACACTCAATTTAATCTCTTTCATTTGTCTCCTCCGTCGCACCCCCATATTAGGGGGGAAAAATAATTATAACAAAATCAAAATAATTTTACTAGTAAAATGGTTTATTTAAGCATAACATTTGAAAATATATACCCCATAGGGTATAATTATAAATGAAAATGAGGTGGTTATATGAAATGCGAAAGTTCACTAAAAAATCGAATCAAACGTGCTCAAGGTCAAATGTCGGGAATTATAAAAATGATGGATAATGACTCTACTTGCATGGATATACTTACTCAATTAAAAGCGGTAAGATCAAGTATAGACAACGCTATTGGAATACTAACAACTACAAATCTAATTCAAATTATCGAACTAAATAATGATATAAAACTAAATAATGTAGATGATGCAATAAGTTTAGTTATTAAAGGTATTAAATAAGGAGTTTTAATTATGTTTACATTCAATATCGAAAAAGCTAACAATGAAGCTAACTTTTCTTTAAGTATAAACTGGGATTTAATCATTATTGGGGGTGGACCAGCAGGTTTAAATGCTAGTTTATATGCAAAAAGAAAAGGGTTAGAAGTTGGAATTATTACGGATGAAATTGGCGGTCAATTGCATAACACTACTGAAGTAGATAATTATCTAGGCTTCAAAAAAATTGAAGGCAAAGATTTATCGGAACAATTTTTAAACCATATTAATAATCTTAATGTTCCAATTTTAAAGAACATAAGAGTAAAAGAAATAAAGCACTTAAATCCTGATTTTGAGATTTTTTTATCAAATGGAAAGATAATTAAATCTAAAACAATACTCATAGCTACTGGTGGTTCACCACGAAAGCTAGAAGTTGATGGTGAAGAAACCTTTAAGAATACAGGAGTTTCTTACTGTACTACTTGTGACGCTCCATTTTTCAAAGATAAGCACGTTATTGTTGCCGGGGGAGGAAACAGCGCAGTTGAAGCTATATTAGACCTAGTTCCTTGGGCAAGTAAAATTACGTTAGTGCATAGAAGTTTGTGGAGAGCTGATCAAATCTTACTAGATAAAATTAAAAACTTAGAAAAGGTAACAATTTTGTTGAACACTGAAATAAAAAATATATATGGCGATAATAAAATGCAAGGATTAACGGTTTATAGTAAAGAGAAAAATGATTTATACGATATTAAAGCTGATGGGATATTTATTGAAATAGGAACAATCCCGAATAGCTCTTTAGTTATGAATCTAGTAGAAGTTAATGACAGAAATGAAATTATTGTTGATAAAAATCAAATGACTTCAGTAGAAGGAATCTTTGCTGCTGGAGACGTAACCATTCAACCAGATAAACAAATTATCATTTCAGCGGCAGAAGGCGCAAAAGCAGCTTTGGCTGCAACTAAATATCTAAACAAATATTATAAGGAGACTGAATAAATATGGAAAAATTATTAAACCAAGAAATACAAGATCAAATAAGAGATTTTTTATCTCACATGGATAAAGAGATATCTTTTGTATTATTTACAAAAAAAACAGGTTGTGAAACTTGCACACAGACAAGAATGCTTTTAGAAGAGATTTCATCACTTAATGATAAAATCACATTTGTTAATAAAGACTTAGATATTGACACAGCTGAGGCAAAAGAATTTGGTATAACTATGGCACCTAGTTTCGTTATTTTAGATTCGAACGGTAAATATCGTGGTGTTAAGTTTAGTGGCATCCCAGCTGGTCATGAAATAAATTCGTTTTTATCAGCTGTAATTGATATGTCAGGTGTAAACTTCGGATTTGACGAAAAAATCATTGAAAGAATTAAGAAAATAAAAAAGCCTATTAACATTAAGGTATTTGTTACTTTAAGCTGTCCACATTGTCCAGGAGCGGTTTCAAATGCGCATCGTCTAGCAATGCTTAATGAAAACATTGAAAGTGAAATGGTTGAAGCACAAACATTCTTTGAATATGCGAGTAAATATAATGTATCAGGAGTCCCAAAAATTGTTATCAACGAAACTCACGAACTTTTGGGTAATCAACCGCTTGAAGAATACTTAAACACATTTGAAAGATTATAAAAAATATCGATTTGTAACTTATTTGTTATGAATCGTTTTTTTTATTAACACTGTTCATAAACTATAAGAAACTTCCTCTAGGCATATTTAATTTGTTATTATTGTGTGCTATAATGATGAAAAATGTCATGATAAATATGAAAGGTGAGGGAAATCATGAATCTAACATTGGCAATTGTATTTAGTATTATTGTATCTTTAGGTGCTTTTTTATTAGCAGGATGGCTATATTTATGGATTAAAAAACAAGATAGTTCAAATGCTAAAATTAAGACTATCAGTGATTTAATTAAAAGTGGCGCTAATACTTTTTTAAGAAAAGAATATATTATATTAGCAAAATTCGCATTAGTAGCGGCAGTTTTAATTTTTCTTTTTTTACCTAAACCGATATGGAATCAACCGGATTTCAATGCAATCTTAAGTAATAATGTCGCTATGACTTTTGCTTATATTTTCGGTACTGTATTTAGTGGTCTAGCAGGTAAAATTGGTATTTTTGTAGCTACTATCGCTAATAAAAAGACAGCCGAAGCAGCTACAAGAGGTATCGGTCCTAGTTTCTTAAGCGGGTTTAGAGGCGGAGCTGTCATGGGTATGGCAGTTGTAGGTTCTAGTTTACTTGGTGTAGCTTTGTTTTTCTTAATCACTAAGAATCCAACAATGTTATTAGGGTTTAGTTTTGGTGCTTCTTCTTTAGCTTTATTTGCTAAAGCTGGCGGTGGTATTTTCACAAAAACAGCTGATATAAGCGCAGATTTAGTTGGTAAAGTAGAGTTAGGAATTCCTGAGGATGATCCTAGAAACCCTGCAGTTATTGCTGATAATGTTGGAGATAATGTTGGAGATGTTGCCGGAATGGGAGCTGATCTTTTTGACTCACATGTTGCATCATTAGCTGCTGCTATTGTTATAGCAGCTTCAATTGATACACTTAATGGATCTAGCAATGTCGAAATGGTTTTTGTATTTGCTGCTCTTGGTTTATTAGCTTCTATTCTTGGTGTAGTTTTAGCAAAAATGGGAAAAAAGAAAAATCCAACTAGAGCATTGAATTTAAGTACTTATGTAACTACTGCTATATATGCTATTTTATCTTTAGTAGCTACTCTAATTTTCAAGTATGAATGGCGATTATATTTGGTTACTGTTATTGGTTTATTTGTCGGTGTAATTATTGGAATCACCACTGACTACTTTACTAACGATGAGAAAAAACCTGTTAGAAACGTAGCCAAAGCTAGTGAAAGTGGTCCTGCTTTAACAATTATATCAGGAACAAGTTATGGATTCCTATCAGTTTTACCAGCTATGATAGGAATTGCAGTTAGTGCTTTTGCAGCTTATATGATAGCTGAACCTTTAGGACCTAAATATGGTTTATTTGGAATATCAATTGCGGCAGTAGGAATGCTTTCTATTGTTGGAATGATAATATCAAATGACGCTTATGGTCCAATCGTTGATAACGCCAGAGGATTGGCTGAAATGGGTGGATTAGGAGAAGATGTAATTAAGATTACTGATCAACTTGATTCTGCTGGTAATACCGTTAAAGCAGTAACAAAGGGGTTTGCTATAAGTGCTGCTGGTTTAACTGTCATTGCACTTCTTGCTGCTTTTGTTAGTGAAGTAAACGATGCTGCAATTGAACTCAGTTTACCTTTAATTACTGGTTTTGATATTTTGAATCCTGCTGTATTCTTTGGAATGTTAATAGGTGCTGCAGTTCCTGCTGTATTCTCTAGTTTATTAATGCTTGGTGTTACAAAAAATGCAGAGAAAATGGTTGCGGAAATTCACAGACAATTCGAAGAAATTCCGGGTTTAAAAGAAGGTAAGGAAGGCGTTATGCCAGAATCTGATAAATGTATTGAAATTGCTACAGAAGGTGCATTACATGAATTGTTGTATGCTGGTGGTTTTGCCATAATAATTACTATCGCTGTCGGTTTAATCGGTGGCGTTTATGCAATTGGTGGTTATCTCGCTGGAAATATTGTTTCTGGGGTTCTACTTGCATTATTCATGTCAAACAGTGGAGGTTTATGGGACAATGGTAAAAAGTATATCGAAGCTGGACATCATGGTGGTAAAGGTAGTGACGCACATAAAGCGGCTGTAGTTGGCGATACCGTTGGAGATCCTTTTAAAGATACAGCTGGTCCATCCATAAATACACAAATAACCGTTGTAAGCTTAGTATCAAGTTTGTTTGCTATTATCTTCTTAGCATATTCATTATTCTAATATAATAAAAAAATAAAAACGCCTTTACACTTTAAATAATGTAAAGGCGTTTTTTTTGAAGTAATTAGTTGAATAGTTTTATACTTTCTTCAATTACATTCCAGTACTTATTAACATCTATTTTTGTTGCAACATAAGTGTTTTTTTGTAATTTCATATAATCATATATATCACAGTTTGTTCTTCCATAACTTACACTATGACTAATGTCAATATCACAATGAACAAAGGATAGAGTAACAACCGAAGAATCAATTAAGTATACTAATGGAAGAGGATCATGAAGCGGTCCACCTTCCAAACCAAAAACACGTTTTTGGTTTTCGTTAAATACTTTCATTAATTTAGTAAACAAAATAGATGCTTTATTATTAATAAGACTCATTCTATCTATAATGCTAGGTAAAACCAATACCTGTTTGGTAACATCTAAACCAAACATCTTAACCTTACACCCAGAGTTAAAAACTATATAAGCAGCTTCTGGGTCAGAATAGATATTAAATTCTGCAGCTGGAGTAACATTTCCATTACTATAAGACCCACCCATTAATACAACCTCTTCAATATTGTTGACAATTTTTGGTTCTAGTTTTATTGCTAAAGCGAGATTTGTCATTGGACCAGTTGTAACAATGGTTATTTTTTCATCACTATTCATAATGGCTTCAATCATAAAATTTACTGCATGTCTAGAATCATATTCTATTTTTAACTCAGGAAAATCGAATCCATCTAATCCAGATTCTCCATGTATTTGCGAACATATTTCCATATTTCCTAGAATAGATGATTCCGCACCTAAACATACAGGAACAGAAATATCTAAATACTGACAAAGATTAAGAGTGTTCTTTCCTGTTTTTTCAAGTGTTTGATTACCACTGACCACAGTTATTCCTAATAAGTCAAATAGGGGATGACGACTAGCTAACATTATAGCGATAGCATCATCATGGCCTGGATCGCAATCAAGGATTATTTTTCTTTTTTTCATAATCGTATCCTTTTTCTTTGTTTATTTCTCTTTGATAACAATTTCACTATAAGCTTTAGCTAATTTAGCTCCTACTTTAGCATTATTATAAACTAAAGCTAAGTTTGCTTCTAAACTTTTACCTTTAGTTTCTTCAACAATCTTCTTTAATAAATAAGGTGTAACATCCTTGCCTTTAACACCTTCTTTTACACTACTTGCTATAGCTTTATCAATGATGCTGTTAATATAGGTGCTTGGAAGAGAATTTTCAAGAGGAATTGGATTAACTACCAATAAACCACCATCTAAGTTTAATCTGTTCTTTGTATAGATAATTCTAGCTAATTCATATTGATCATTAACATGATGCTGAAGTTTTATTTCTGATTCTCTTGTATAAAACGCTGGTAAATAATCAGTTTTATAACCAATAACACTGACTCCTTTAGTTTCAAGATATTCCATTGTTTTAGGCAAATCCAAAATTGCTTTTGCCCCTGCACATACGACTGTTACATTAGTGTGACCTAGTTCTTCTAAATCAGCTGACACATCTAAAGATGTTTCATACCCACGATGAACTCCACCAATACCGCCAGTTACGAAAAAATTAATACCAGCCATTTCAGCACAAATCATTGTTGATGCAACAGTAGTCGCCCCAAGAGATTTATTAGCAAGTACTATCGCTAAATCA
>JBAYZV010000041.1:0-12408 GCA_041672325.1 Candidatus Izemoplasmatales bacterium | reverse complement strand
AGTTGATTATAATTTTCTTTGATTTTAATAAATTCTTTTTCTAAAGCTTTATTTGTTTTTTGATCAGAAGTTTCTGAAAGAAGAAGTTGGTGTTTATAAATCTTTGCTTGATATTCATCAATCAATTCATTCTTTCTGTTATTTGAAACAAACTCTTGATTGGCAATAATATCATTGAAATATTTTCTTTCCTCATCTACAGCAGTTATAATTGATTGCACACGTAGTTTAAACTCATCATTAGCAAGACTAATTTGTTCTTCAGCAAATCTCATTTGATTTTGATAAGTAGTAAGAATAAATTCATTGTTTATTTTAGTTTCATCATCAACTCTATTTGATTGCATAATTAAAAAACGTTTTTCATTATCAAACATAGTTCTAAAGTGGATAGCAGCAATATCATATTCTTTTAATGCAAGTTTTATATCAGATAATGATTCTACTAATTCGATTTCATGTGTTTCTGATTTTCTAATGAATTTCACTAACATGTCTGTAACAACACTAAGATATTTTCTATTTAGATTATTGATTTTCAAATCATAATCTAAATAGGAATTAATAGCGCTATCAAGTTTGCTGATACTATATTTTTCCATTCTAATATGATTCATGGAAAGAGCCGTATCAGCTTTCTTTTCTATGAAAAATGTTTGAATATCTAAGATATTATTAATTAAATCTATATCTTGTAAAAATGTTTGTCTTTCAACTTCATAAATAAGCTTTGCTTCTATTTCATTGATTTGTTGATTTAGTTTAAGAGTTTTAATGTCATAATTAACATTAACTTTATGCTCTTTGTTAATCTTCAAGGTAGTTAAATAATTTACTTCATCTTTGATTATTTTTGTCGCTTTATCACCAATGATTTGTGCTAAAAATGGATCAACTGATGAAATATCTAAATATAATTTATAGTATTTCTCCATTTGATTAATTAATCTTCTAGATTCTTTTTGGTATTCAAAGAATATACCTTTTTTTATATCTAGAAATTTCTTTGTCATCTTTCGAGCTTTCTTTTCAACTCTAGATTTTATATCTTTGTATTTGATAGCTTTGTTATAGGTGCGAATTAAGCTACTTAAAGAAGCTAGATTTTCATTTTTTGCAAAAATTATTTGTTCCTTTAACTTAAATAAGTCATTATCAACATTATTGAAGAAATTAGAATCACCAATTATTATGTTTCCTTTATGCTTTAATAATTTTTGTAATACTTTATTATATAAAGCCATATATTCTTCATGCAGAATTAATCTGATTTTCTCTTCTTGTTTTAATACATGATTTTGAAAAGCTTTAAATTGATCTAATTTATCCTTAATTAGGATTTTTATTTCTGTTGAATTTAAATTGGTTTCTGCAGTAAAAGTTAGTTGGTTATCCAGATACTCATTAGTTTCTTTTTGAAAGAAATCATAGATTCTATTTAATTGTGAGTTTTTTTGTTGCATTAAATCTACAATACGATCATTCATTTCGTAAATTTCATGATCTAAAGTTGTAAAAAAATCTAAAACTTCATTTTCGTACTTATGGATTATCTTTTCAAAAACAATATTCTTTTCATTCAAGAATTCATATATTTCATTTATATCAATCAAATCTTTTGAGTAATACATTTTAAATTCATCAAAGAAGTCAAAAGAAGATTGGAGAAGAGCCTTATTCAAATAATCAAAGTTCATTACTTTATCTTTTGCATCTTTATACTCAAACTCTAGTATATTTTGATTCTGATTTTGAATTTTACTTTCCGTGTTTTGAATAATGTTTTGTCTATCAATAATTAGGGTTTCGTTATGATAGAAGATGCTATGCTTTAAATCTCTTACTTTATTTCTCAAATTAATAAGAGATTCTTTGCTTTCATCTAAATTATTAATTGTTACTTGATGATGGTTTCTTGCTTGATGCATTACAGATTCAGCGAAACGATCAAAAAGCGATAATTCTCCATCAAGATTATTATCAATTTTTTCTTTATAATCTTTGAAATTATCAAAGTTTAATTTAACCCTTTTTTCGCTCATCTATACCACCTTAAGCATTAATAATTCTGTCTTGTTTCTCTTTAGACTTCTGTTTTTGATCTTTGATTAATTTTCTAGAATCTGCACTTTTTTGTAAGGTTTCTTTATAATTTAATTTAAAAATGGACAACAAATCATTATGATAAGAATTTAGCCATTCGAAGGACTTGTTAATTCCGCTTTCCTTGTCAATTAAAATTCGGTTAGAAAATTGTTTGTTAACATAATCTTTATAATTTTCATAATATCTCTCATTTGTAAGCATATATTGTTGGAGTAATTCATTTTCAAGTTCGTGAATATTATTGTAAAGTTTTGCATAATCTTCTGGAAGACGTTTTTCAACACGTTCAATTTCTTTCATCAACAATGGCTTAGAAAGAAGTTTCTGACCTTCAATATCAGAATATTTACGAACAAGCTCTTGTTGCTTTTCAATGAATAATTGACTTTTTTGTGTTTCGATTTCTTGCATAATAGTTTCTTTTTGATTAGGAAGCATAGAAATTTCTTCTTCCAATAAGCTAATTGTTTTAGAAATTTCTTCCTCACGTTTGTAATTCAAATCATATAAATATTTTACTTCGTCCTTATATGATTCTTTCATATTAGCTCTTATTAAGTTTATAGTACTGATATATTTTTTATATTGAGTATCAAAACTTATTCTTTCGTCAAATATTTCTTTATCGATCATTTTTAACATTTTTAATAGCTGATCATCGTTATTCTTGATAATGCTCTTAATTTCTTTTTCTAAATATCTTAAAAATGAATTAGTTTTTTCTTTCTCTTGTAAATATGCATTGTTAATTTTTTTAACTCTATTTTTGAAATTATCATTAAGTGTATCAGAGTTATCTAATAATAGCTTTATTTGTTTTTTTCTTTTATTCTTGGTTTGAATTGCTTGATATGCTAAATTATCATACTCTTTATCTATAATCTTTTTATTATCAGCTATCTGTATTTTAGCATTTGCTATAATTAGCAAATCATTTTCACTGATTTTATCACGAATATTAGTTAATGATTTAATAGTTTGGTTCTTAAAAGCATTTAGAATTATCAAGGAATTAATAATATACGACTGCAACTTAATATAAAAAACTCTAGTTCTGGTTCTAGTTTTAAACTTATCGAAAATTGAAACAACTAACTGATTAAAGTCGGTCAAAGTTTTATCATATAATAATTTTAAATTATCTACTTCATCAGGGATTTGATACTTAAATGCTTGATTAGTAGCTTTTTTATAGATATAAGTGACTAATGAAGAAATTTCATTAAAATATCCTCTTGATTGAATTATTTTAGCTTTATTATTAAAATAATTTGATTCGTTATAAACTAGTAACTCTTTGAATTTCTTTGTGTAATTATAGATTAAATTGTAGGTGTCATTAATTATATCATTGCTTTCACGATGATATAAACTAGCAGCTCGATAGCATGTGTGAATTTTCTTTTCAAGTTGTTGATTTAATTCTTGATGTAAAATATATCTGTTTTTTTCTATTATTGTTAAATAAGACATATCATAATTGCTATTACTTAAGTATTGTTTTAAAGCAGCAGTAGTGTTGTTATTGTTATTTATTAATTTTTGCATATGATGTATGAAATCAACAACTGAATTTGAACCTATTTCATCTTTTTCTAATTCAGTATTTCTTATATTCATAAATTTAGATGAGTACTGATAATTTTTGCATTTTATTTGATTAACAACTTCTAGTTTTGCCATTTTTTGCATTAAATACGCAATTTGGTTTTGTTGTTTGTAAAAAACATCATACTGTGAAATCATCTTATCAAAACTTAACTGATGGATTGTTTCTTCCATCTTGGATAAGTTAAGCATGTACTCTAGGTGTTCACCGGATAGCTCTTTATTTTTATTTAAATTTAAAACATCATTGTTGATATTTAAAAGGCTATTTTTATAATTGTATTTAACTTGAATAGATTCAATATTTTTACTATGTTGAAAAACAGCAAAAAACTTATCATTTTCTAATGACGCTAAATATTTTTGGTAATCACCAAATATTTCAACATTTTCTATTTTTTTACGTATTTCAGCTATTTCTAAACGGTTATTTGATTCTAAAGTTATGATTTGTAAAGATACTTCATCTATTTTAGAAATCAATTTTGTAAGATTATTGGTAACATCATTTATTCTTACAAGCATATTAATTTTATAGTCTTCATAAACTTTAGAAGTAGTAGTGATAAAGTTAGTTTTTATATCAAAAAACTCTTGATGAAAATCAATTAAATTATTGAGTAATCTGTCAAGTTCATCAAACCCTTGATTTAAATAAAAAGCAAAGTTGGAATAAGTATCAATGGAATTCTGTAAAAAAGTAATAGGTACTGAGTAAGCAAGTTTAATTTCTTCACTTCTTTTAAAAGAATCAATCTTGATTTTCTTGATTTCTTGTTGATACTTACTAATAGAAAACTTTGATAAAGTTGAGTTTCTATGTAAAAGATACTCTGCTTTCTTTTCAATGATTTCTTTTTGATAAATATATTTTTTTAAACTATCATCATCCTTTTCATCATGAGCTTTCATTATCATTTTATATATTTTTGTTAATGATAATTCTAAATCATTCTTAACTTTAGCTTCAAAAATTATTTTAGAATTATTAATTTCTCGAATTTGTTTTACATATTTCTTTATCATTTCTTGGTTCAATTCAGAATGCGGTTGTTGCTTATTTCTAGAGATTTTTTTTATAGAATCTCTATGTTTTTCTAAGTCACTGCTGTTTTCTTTGAATAAAGATATGATACTAATCTGAGTGTCACGAAGACTTTCTAATGATTTTAAGATGGTTTGGTTAAGTTCTTGATAATCATTTATATTGCTATCTTTCAAAGAATCATTTAAGGTATCTAGTGCATTTTTGGCCTTTTCCATAGTGTTAAGCAAATCGTCAGAAAGCAAATTATTAATGTCTTGATAATATTCTTTTAGGTTTTTGGTTTTTTTAGTTTCAGATTCAATAAAATCATGATGGACATCTACAGATTCATCAATCTTTTTTTCGCTTTCATGAATTAATTCTAAATATTTAGTTAAAGCTTCTTGCTTTCTTTCTTCAAATTGATTTAAAACATCTTGATATAATCGATTTTCTTCTTCAATAAGTCTTTGGTATTCAACATTATTTAAATCAATTTCATGATTAAGAAAAGAAACCCTTTCATTGTAGTCTTGAACGATTAAATCTTTTCTCTTTTTATGTAAATCTTCCTCATTTACATATTTTGTAGATAAATAGTCTTGATCGTTTTTATATTCTTCATCCACTTTATCAAGAAGGTCTTTATAAACATTTTTTTCATTAATAAAATCCCGTTTTAATTCATCTAAACGGGTTTTATAACTGCTTTTAAATGTGGTAAAATTTGTGAAGTAATTCGATAAAATATCGCGTTTTTTTGCCATTTAATCACTCCGTTACTTACTTCATTTTTAATTATATTACAATATCTAGTTTTATTCAACATATTCGAAGAAATAAAAAGTGATTTTTGAATAAAATTTGGTATAATATACATGAGGTGTTGATATGGATGAAAGAATAATCAGTAATAATTTGCTAATTGACGATGAAGTAGATGTAACGTTAAGGCCTAAAAACTTTTCAGAATATATTGGGCAAAAAGACGTAAAAGAAATGGTCGAAATAGCAGTAAAAGCTGCAAAAATGCGCAATGAATCTCTCGATCATGTCTTGCTTTATGGCCCTCCGGGCTTAGGTAAGACTACTTTAGCTCAAGTCATTGCTAATGAAATGGGTGTTAGTATCAAGTCTTTAAGTGGGCCTACCATTGAAAGAACAGGAGATTTAGCTGCTATATTAACTTCATTAGAACCTGGAGATGTTTTATTTATAGATGAAATACATCGTTTGCCAAAAATAGTTGAAGAAATATTATATTCTTCTATGGAAGACTATGTTATCGATATAGTGGTTGGAAAGGATTCTGGAGCAAAGTCAATAAGGGTTGATTTGGCGCCATTTACCTTGATTGGCGCAACCACAAGATTTGGGGATTTAACTGGGCCTTTGAGAGATAGATTTGGACTTGTTCATAAATTGGAATTTTATTCAGATGAAGAGTTGGAAGTCATCTGTCAAAGAACAGCGAAAATATATGATTGTCAAATAGAGCAACAAGCAATATCGGAATTAGCAAAACGAAGTAGAGGAACACCTAGAATTGTAAATCGTTTATTTAGAAGGGTCAGAGATTTTGCTGACATATTAAGTGATGGATTAATTAATCTTGAAATAACGAAAATAGCTTTACAAAAATTAAAAATAGATGAACTAGGGTTAGATAATAAAGATCGCGAATATTTAATGGGAATTATAGAAAAATATCATGGCGGACCAGTTGGATTGGATACAATAGCTACTTCAATTAGTGAGGATTCGGGAACACTTGAAGATGTATATGAACCATTTTTGATTCAAAAAGGCTTTATAAGTCGAACACCTAGAGGGCGTGTTGTCACAGAGAAAGCTTATCGACATTTAAAAAAGAATTACCAAGGGAGTTTATTTCAATGAGAACAAAAGATTTTGACTATAATTTACCTGAAGAACTAATTGCTCAAACGCCTTTAGCGGTAAGGAGTAATTCTCGTTTACTAGTTATAAACAGGAATAATTTTGATCTAAAACATGATTCGTTTAATAACATAATTGATTATTTAAAACCAGGAAATGTTTTGGTTTTAAATAATACAAAAGTAATACCGGCAAAACTACATGGTGTTAAAACTGATACTAATGCAAATATAGAAGTATTATTATTAAATCAGTATGGTCTTAATAAATGGGAAACACTGGTTAAGCCTGCTAAAAGAGTAAAAGTCGGCACTATAATCTCATTTGGAGAAGGTTTATTAAAATTAAAATGTGTTGAATCTTTAGAAGAAGGTATAAAGCATTTTGATTTAATATATGATGGGAATTTAGAGGAAATCTTAGATGAATTAGGTGAAATGCCTCTGCCACCATATATTCATGAAAAATTAGAAGATCAGACTAGGTATCAAACAGTTTATTCGAAAATTAATGGTAGTGCAGCTAGTCCAACAGCTGGATTACATTTTACTAAAGAAATTCTAAAAAAACTTGAAGATAAAGGTATTATCATTGAATATGTAACTTTGCATGTGGGATTAGGTACTTTTAGACCTGTGTCAGTAGATAATGTTCTAGATCACAAAATGCATTCAGAATATTATTCTATAACTAAAAAAACAGCTGAAGTTTTGAATCTTGCACAAAAAGAAAAAAGAGAAATCTTTGCAGTAGGTACAACATCTGTTAGAACACTTGAAACTGTTTTTCAAAAATTTAATAGATTTGAAGAATCTTCTGGATTTACTGATATCTTTATTTATCCAGGTTATAAATTTAAAGCAGTTGATAATTTAATTACAAATTTTCATCTACCAAAATCAACACTGATGATGCTTGTGTCAGCTTTTGCTACAAAAGAAATAATTACGAACGCTTATAATGAAGCTATAAAAGAAAAATATAGATTTTTTTCCTTTGGTGACTCAATGTTAATAAAAAAATAGCGACTAAATTAGTCGCTATTTTCTTGAATTGGTTTAACTTTCTTCATTAAGTAAATAAATGGTGTGTCCAGTAAAGCTACTATCACTTTTATAAGATAAGTAGATAGCATTAATCCTAATAAAACCTCGGTTCTTACAACACCTACAAAAGCTATGGGAACAAAAATTACAGTGTCAATAGCCTGAGAAAATATAGTTGATAAATTATTTCTAACGAAAAGGTATTTATTGGCAGGTAACTTAGTTCTTATCTTATCAAAAAGATTTACATCGACAAGTTGTGAAATAATAAATGCAGTTAGACTAGCTAGCAAAACCCTTGGCATAAATCCAAAAATAACTTGTAATGAATCTTGGGCGAAGTCTTCTGGATGAGGATTAAACTGAATTGCTAATGTCATGATAATTACAGTGATTATCATTACAAAGAAGCCTATAAAAACAGCTTTTTTAGCATCCTTTTTACCGAATAATTCATTTAAAACATCGGTTCCTAAAAATATGGTTCCATACATTATATTTCCTAAATTTGCTTCTAAGCCAAATAAGAAAATTAATTTAGTTACTTGAATATTTGCAAGAATGGTTGCTAAAACTATCCAAATAAAGATACCAAGTTTACCAAAAAACTTGTAAACCAATAAAAATAGAGTAAAATTTACTAACGCAAAGATTACCCATAAAAGCTCATTTGTCATAACTTCCTCCTAGTTTTGTTTACGCAGGATGGTTTCGAACTGCGAATCTGTTATATTATATCACTATTTTTGAAAAATTCAAGGTATATAATAGATTAGAATTTTTGGTCATAAAGCAATATAATTTGTAAGCATTATTAGTTTTACACAATATATAAGATAAATATAGTGACAAAATCATATTAATATGTTACACTATAGTTGTATAGGACCTGAGTGATAAGTTTTTGTAAAAACGTATTAAATGCAGTTGTTCTATGATTTATCAGTTTCTTATGAAGTTTGTAGATTTAAGGATTTGTATTTGTTTGGTAACATTGGATTTATATCAATTTTTCAAGAAGTTGGTTTTAATTTTAAGAAGTACCATTTTATCAGGTCCTATACCCTATATTTAAAGATGAAATTCTACTATTAATATGATAGTGGAGTTTTTTTTAGTTTTTAATATTTAAAACGATATTTAATTTGATTAAATATCAAAAATTTAGTAAAATAGATATGAATTTTCAAGGAGGAATTATCATGGAAAGAAAAGTATTAGTAGAAGTATCAGCGAGACATGTTCATGTCTCTAAGGAACATTTAGAAATATTATTTGGTAAAGGGTATGAATTAACTGTAAAAAAATATTTGTCTCAACCAGGACAATTTGCAGCTAATGAAAGAGTTGACCTAATTGGACTTAAACGTGAACTTAAAAACATTTCAATATTAGGTCCAGTCAGAAAATCTACACAAGTTGAGATATCATTGACTGACGCAAGAACTATCGGAGTTTCTGCGCCGATTAGAGAAAGCGGAGATACTATCGGTAGTGCTCCATGTAAACTAGTAGGTCCAAACGGGGAAGTTGAATTAACTGAAGGTGTGATAGTTGCTAAAAGACACATTCATTTAACGCCGGAAGACGCTGAAAAGTATAATTTGAAAGATAAAGAAGTTGTTTCAGTGAAAATTGATACAGAAAGTCGCTCTAGTATTCTTGGTGATGTTGTTATTAGAGTTAGAGAGGATTTTGCTTCAGCTATGCACATTGATACTGATGAAGGAAATGCAGTCGGCTTAAATGGTGAAGTTTTTGGTATTATTCTCTAAATATGGCAATTAGATTTGAACTCATCCATCAAGATAAAACAACCGGAGCTAGGTATGGAATTTTACATACACCACACGGCAAATTTGAAACACCAATATTTATGCCGGTTGGCACTCAAGCAACAGTCAAAACTCTTGATGTTGACGAAATAAAAGAAGTAAGCCAAGGATTAATACTTGGCAACACATATCATCTTTGGTTACAGCCAGGAGACGAAATTATAAAAAACCATGGAGGGATCCGTGGTTTTATGAATTGGGATGGAGCTTTGCTAACAGATTCTGGCGGGTTTCAAGTGTTTTCTTTATCGAAAATAAGAAAAATCACTGAAGAAGGAGTTATGTTTACACATCATCTTAACGGATCTAAATTACATATGACCCCTGAAGATAGTATTAGAATCCAAAATAATCTCGGAGCGGACATCATTATGAGTTTTGACGAATGTCCACCTTTCCATTCAACTTACGAGTATCATAAAGAGTCACTCGAGAGAACAATAAGATGGGCTAAGAGAGGAAAAGATGCTCATCTATATCCAGATAAACAAGCTTTGTTTGGAATTGTCCAAGGTGGTCCATATAAAGATTTAAGAGAACATTCTATTGAAGAATTGAAAAAAATAGACTTTCCTGGTTATTCAATAGGTGGTTTAAGCGTTGGGGAAACAAAACAAGAAATGTATGAAGTTTTAGAATTTTTGAAAAACAAAATGCCTGAAGATAAACCTAGATATTTAATGGGAGTCGGTTCTACAGATGACATTATTATGGGTGTTGCCAATGGAATAGATATGTTTGATTGTGTTTTACCTACCAGAATCGCACGTCATGGATCTGCTATGACATCTCAAGGAAAGATAGTAATAAAGAATAAAATATATGAGAATGATTTAGGACCATTAGATCCTAATTGTGATTGTAAAGTGTGTAAAAATTATTCACGAAGTTATTTAAGACATTTATTTAAAGCTAAAGAAATTTTAGGTTTACGTCTTATATCTTACCATAACCTTTACTACCTTAAAACGCTAATGAAAGACATTAGAGAAGCGATTAAAGAAGACAGATTTAACGAGTTTAAAGAAAAAATATTATTAGACTATTTTGATTAGAATTTTTGTTTCTTTTTAATTATTATATTTCTTATTTATATTTTTTGTGTTAAGATAATTGTAAGATCATTAATTGGGGGTACCAAATGTTTAATATTGACGATAAGTTTAATCAAAAACCGACAATTAAAGTGGTTGGTATTGGCGGTGGCGGTGGTTCTGCCATAAATAGAATGATAGAAAATGAAGTTCCTGGCGTTGAATTCGTAGCTATGAATACCGATGCTCAAGTTTTAAGATTATCCAAAGCAGATGTAAGACTACAATTAGGCAAATCTCTAACTAGAGGTTTAGGAGCTGGAGCTAATCCTGAAGTAGGACGACAAGCAGCTATAGAATCAGAAGATGAAATTAGAGATATTTTAGCTGAAACTGATATGGTTTTTATAACAGCTGGTATGGGTGGCGGAACAGGGACTGGTGCTAGCCCTATAGTAGCCAAAATAGCTCGTGAAATGGGTTGTTTAACAATTGGTATAGTTACAAAACCATTTGGTTTTGAAGGTAAAAAACGAATGGCTGTAGCTCTTGAAGGCTTAGAACAATTAAAACCTTATGTCGATACATTAATTGTTATTCCTAATGATAAATTATTCTATATTGTTGATAGAAACACTTCATATCTTGATGCTTTTAGAGAAGCTGATAAAGTATTACGTCAAGGTGTACAAGGGATTACAGAAATAATCGCTATGCCAGGTGTTGTAAACGTTGACTTTGCTGATGTGAAAACAGTAATGAAAGATAAAGGTACTGCTTTAATGGGTATTGGTGTTGCTGAAGGCCCTAATCGTGCAATTGAAGCTGCTAGAGAAGCAATTAGATCGCCATTACTTGAAACATCAATTAACGGTGCCACTGATGCTATAGTTAATATTACGTCTAATTATCAAGCTTCACTATATGAAATCGATGAAATTATCGCTGAAATACATAAAGCTTCTACAACGGATATCAATGTTATTTACGGTTCAGCTATTAATTCTGATTTAGGTGATGAATTAGTTGTAACAGTCATTGCGACTGGTTTCAGTCAAGATCCTGTTTTTAAAGATGATGTTCTTCCAGTTAAACCTAATGATGGTAATAAAGATATGCATAAAGAAGAAGTAGAGATTGCTATCCCAACTAAAAAGCAAAATAGATTGTTTAAAAAGAACAAGAGAAAAGAAGCTGTTGAAAACCAAAAACCTGAAGAGGATACTGAAGATATTAAAATCCCTTCGTGGCTTAAAGATAGATTTAACAAATAAGACTGTATTCCAGTCTTTTTTTTTGCTTTATTTATTTAAATTATGAATTCCATATTTGGCTTTATTAATTGTAATTTAGATGCGTTAGTGATACAATTTTTAGTAAAAGGAGGTGTAATTCATGGAAGACTTTAATAGAGAAATTATATCAGAAGAAATAATTCAATTACTTAGACTTAATGAAAATGAAAAAATTCTTAAAGAAAAGCTTGATATATATCATGATTATGAACTAGCAAGAGTATTAATATTGCTAGAGCCAGATGATCGTAAAGAATTATATAAAATACTCCCTATTAAAAAATTAACAGAAGTCTTCGAAGAATTAGACCCCAAAGAGGCTTTTTTAATATTGAAAGATACAAGTCTTGAAGTAATAGTAAGTATTTTCAAAGAGATGGAAACAGATGATTTAGTAGATATTATTAACACTATTGAAGACAAAGAAGATAGAATAACATATCTTTCATTAATTGAAGTCCATAAACGTGTAGTTATTAAATCCTTGCTAGATTTTGAAAAAGGCCTAGTTGGAGCGATTATGAACAATGATTTTGTCGCTATAAGTAAAAGTTTTAC
>JBAYZV010000040.1:0-12426 GCA_041672325.1 Candidatus Izemoplasmatales bacterium | reverse complement strand
ATGCTATCAGTACAGTGAATATTAAAGACGATGTAAAAACCGCTGTAAGAGTCGGAGGTTTAATCGGTTGTAATATTTACCGTGGCTACTTAACTAATAGTTATTCAGCAAGCGGTGTGACCGCCTTTAATAGCAGTCCGGTAGGCGTCTTGGTGGGAAGAACAGATAATACTGGAGGCCACGTGCCAGTTGATAAGGCTTACTGGAATAATCAAATCAACGGCGGTATGTTAGGTATTGGCACTGGAACTACAACTGGTACAGTTTTAGGCTTAATAACGGTCAATATGCAAGGTATTAATGCCCAAACTAATATGACCTTACTCGATTGGACCAATACTTGGGTTACTACAGAAGATTATCCAATTCTTCAAGGATCAGCTAGATTTGTTGATTACCAAAAGTATGCTCAAGGTATATTAATTGATATTCCCTCTTGATTGAACTAGAAAGTTTGAGTTTCACATAGATCTTGTTAGGAATATAAAATATAAAGTTAGCTTAATTGCTAACTTTTTTTATAAGCAAAGGAAACAAATATTTTGTAAAGTGAACACATTACAAAGTATTTAAGATTATTCATAGTATATACTATAGTAATATTAGTGATGAAAAATACTATTAATTATCAAAAATAACAAAAAAAGAAAACTCCTATTGTGTTTAAAATGTTCATAAATAGCCATCATATAATGATTCAAAAGATGGTGTTCACAATACGTTAAAAAAATTTATCACTTTCAATATAATTTTTTTAAAAGAATGCTTTTCATTATAATAAATTCATTTTTTTCTTATAATATTTATGATAATTTATTGACGATTTTCAATAATTTTTTAAAAAAATAAATGGCAACATTGGCTGATGAAAGGGGTTGCATAATTTGATTAAATGTGTTATATTTTATCAGAGACGATTTGTTTTTTTATTTTGGCTTTTCACCAAATAAAGAAGCAAAGCCTAAAAACTTAATATGGAGGATTTGTTTTATGATTATTGGTATTCCTAAAGAAATTATGCACGGTGAAAACCGTGTATCTGCTACGCCAGAAACTGTTAAAAAAATGGTTCTTGATGGTCACAAAGTTTTAGTTGAAAAATCTGCCGGTGATGGTTCTTTCTACCATGACGAAGAGTATCTTGCTGCAGGGGGCACTATTATTGATTCCCCAAAATCAATCTATGAGCAAGCTGAGGTTATCTTGAAGGTAAAAGAGCCTCTATTCAATAAAGAATTTGATCTACACGAAATTGATATGATGCATTCCGGTCAAACTTTAATTACTTTTATTCACCCTGCATCACCTGTTAACCATGAAATGGTTAGAAAAATGGCTGAAAAGGGTATAACTGGATTAACATTAGATGGAATCCCAAGAATTTCTCGTGCACAAAGTATGGATGCTTTATCATCAATGAGTACTTGTGCAGGTTATAAAGGGATGATTATGGCTGCTGATAGTATTGCAAAATTCATGCCTATGATTGGTTCAGCTGTTGGAATGATTAGACCTGCAAATGTTCTAGTAATAGGAACTGGAGTTGCTGGACTAAGAGCTATAGCGACAGCAAAGAGTTTAGGAGCAATTGTTTATTCATGTGATATTAGAGCAGAAGCTAATGAACAAGCACAATCTTTGGGAGCCAAAATCATCGATTTAGGAATACCACAAGAAATCGCTGTTAGTAAAGATGGTAAACATGCTAATAAATTATCACAAGATTGGTTAGATGTTGAAAAATCAAAACTTGCTGATATTATTCAAAAATCTGATATTATTTTCCTTTCTGCTTTATTGTTAGGAAAAAAAGCACCGATTATTATTGATGAGAATATGGTTAAAACTATGAAACCTGGTTCAGTAATCATCGATATATCAATAGATCAAGGTGGAAATTGTGAAATAACTCCTCCAGGATATAGAGAAGTTAAACACAATATAATCATTGATGGTTGTAAAAATATACCTGGAATGATTCCTACTAGTTCAACTTGGATGTTTGCTCAAAACATTTATAATTTGCTTAAGTATTTAATAAAAGAAAATCAAATTAATTTAGATTTATCTGATGAAATTGTTGAATCAATCCTTGTTTGCCATGGCGGAAAACTTGTTCACCAAGGTGCACTAGAAGCTATGCAAAAAGCAAACTAAGAGGTATGATTAATGATTGAATTAATTCTTGTTGGTATTTTCATTATCTCAACAGTTATTGGTTATTTTCTTATTAAGAACGTGCCATCACTATTATATACACCTTTAATGAGTGGAATGAACGCTCTATCAGGAATAACTTTGATAGGAGCTTTAGTAGCTTTATCAATTAGTTATCAAGACAGTCCAACGATTTCAATAATAGCCGCTGGATTAGCTGTTATTGTTGCTACTATTAATGTTGTTGGAGGATTTGGTGTTACAAACAGGATGCTGAAAATGTTTAGAAAGCAGGATAAGACAGATGAATAATTTTCTAATCCTTAGTATAATAAATGAAACTGCTTATTACATTATTTCTGGAATTCTTACTTTATGTGTTATGTTTGGAATCTTTTTAATGAGTAAAGTAGAAAAAGCAAAAATAGGTAATGCAATTAGTGCTTTTGCTGTTCTAATTGCTGTAATTGTAAGTTTAGTTATGTATGATATTTTACCAATTTGGGTAATTTATGTATGTCTAGCAATTGGTGGTGCTATTGGGTTATTCTTAGCGTATAAAGTTAAGATGATAGAAATGCCACAGCTTATCGCTTTACTAAATGGATTTGGCGGGCTAGCATCTTTAATTGTTGGTGGATATGCATATTTTGGTGTAGGAGTTGTCGAATCATACTTTAGTGATATAACAGCTTTAATTGCGGTGATTATTGGTTCAGTAACTTTTATTGGTAGTTTAGTTGCAGCTGGAAAATTACACAGAGTAATTCCTCAAAAACCTATTACTTTAAAAAACCATCAATTATACTTAATATTATTTGTAAGTATAATTCTAATTTTCTTAGTTTTATCACCTTTTAGTTTAGTTAATAAAACAATAATTTTCTTAATCATTTTACTGACATCAATGTTATTTGGCTTGGTTTTTACTATCCGTATTGGTGGAGCAGATATGCCAATAGCTATTTCGTTATTAAACAGTTTATCTGGTGTTGCGGGAGCTATTACTGGTTTAGCGATTTTAGATGTGTTATTGGTTTCTATCGGTGGTATTGTAGGTGCCTCAGGATTACTACTTACACAAATAATGTGTAAAGCAATGAACAGAAGTTTATTTGATATTCTCTTGGGAAAATCTTTAGTTTCTAATGTGAAACAAGAGACCAATGAAAAACTAGATTCTCAAAAGTTAGACAATCAAGAGGAAGTAACAAATCGTGATGTTTTAGATATTGTTAAGGAAACAAAAAGTTTAATCATTGTACCTGGATATGGAATGGCTATTGCTCAAGCACAACACTTGTTAAAACAAGTTGGAGATTATTTTGTAAAAAGTGGAGCTACAGTTAAATATGCTATTCATCCTGTAGCCGGAAGAATGCCTGGACATATGAATGTTTTATTAGCTGAAGCTAATGTTGATTATGACGATCTATATGAAATGGATGATTTAAATGATGAATTCGCATCTGTAGATCTAACAATAGTTGTAGGTGCTAATGATGTATTAAATCCAGCAGCTAGAAAAGCTGAAGGAACTCCTATCTATGGCATGCCAATTCTAAATGTTGATAAGTCAAAAGAAATATTTATCTTTAATTATGATTTAAAACCTGGCTATTCTGGCGTAGATAATCCATTATACTCTAGAAAAAATGGTGTCCATTTGTTTTTGGGATCAGCTCAAGATACACTAAAGGAATTTTTAGAAGAAATTAAATAGTTACATTATAACAAAAGCCGTCTTGAAGAAGACGGCTTTTGTTTGACAACGTAGTTTTATATTTGATTTATAATGCTAATTTTAAAGTAAATAGATTAGATTATTAGTATTTAGTTTTTAAATAACAAATTATTAATCTTCATAAAATCATTTAGCTCATAACTTTTCATATATAGAACGCCACCTAAATCTTTATAATTAATTTGAATATTTCCAATTTTTTCAAGTAATAGAATAGGGTTTTGTTTATAAGCAATCATTTGTATCCTGTTAGATTTAATATATGATTGTCTAATAGTGTAAGCTCCTCTTTGAAACATAACCATATTATTTTCAACTTTAAAGTTATGATTTTTAAGACGCAAAATAAGGCCGAAAACTGCGACTAATATAACAACTAAATTTGTGAGAATAGGCACTATATATTCAATCAAATTAATTTGTAACAAGATATAGAAAAAAAGATTTATGATTATTAAAAAAGAAATCGGTAATATGATGAAATTAAGATATTTAAAGCTCTTTGGTTTAGTAGGTAAGACTTCATCTAATTTGTTACTATTTAATTGGTTAAAAATGGTATTTAAAATGTCAGTTTTACCCATCGGCAATAAAGCTTTACTTTCAATCTTATTTTCTTCACTACTTAATGAATTTCCAACACCCAGTACAGAAACATTCAATTCAAAATAGCCAAATAATCTGTACAATAAAGATTGGTTGATATGAATAGCGTTGATTCTGTTCTTTGAAATTTTAAATTCAACTCTATTAAGTAATCCATATTGGTAGGTAATGTCACTTTCATTTATAGATAGTCTATAATTATAAAATTTAAAAAGACTAAAAATCATAAATGTCAATGCACCTAGAATAATTCCGCAAAAATAAATTACTATTAAAATAGGATAAGTAGAAGTCATAACAATATCAGAATCTGATTGTAGAATTACACTCACAAATCCAAACATCAAAACCGTAAAAGTTAAAATAAAAATCAGAAAACCAGGTTTTAATACACCCATAAAAAATACTTGGTGCCATTTCAAATTATATAAATAATTTTTTTCTGTGTTTTCCATTTTATTAAACTCGGTTGGAGAAGGAAGAATAATATCTATATTTTTCTTTTTCTGCTCAACAAAATCTTTTAAAACAGGTGCGTAATTTTTGTCGACGACTATATGAGCTTCTGGGGTGACAGACGCAGTAGTTCCTGTGTCAAATTGAACAAGAGATAAACCTAAAATAATATCTCTAAAACGCCTTTTTAGTGAAATTGAATGGATATTAGAATAAGGTATATTAATTCTTCTCTTGAAAAATAATCCCTTTTCAATTAAGAATGTTTTACCTTGATCTGAAAATAGAAGACGTCTCATTATCATCCATCTAAGAATTAACTGTACCATTAATGCTGTTATAAAAATTAGAAGAATAACTATAGATTGACTATTTGTTAGTTCTAGTATTTCTTCTTCCCCTTTATCGTAAAGAACCGAAATACTCAAAACCGCAATTACAAAAGACGAACCAACGGCTGCTATTATATCATAAATAAATTTCCTTTTCGCTATGTGATATTTATTGTTCATCTTCTAAAACCTGTTCTGAATGAAGGAAATTTTCGAGCAACATTCGAATATCATGAATAACATCTTCAACTTCATTCGCTGGAATACCTATAATCATCGAGTTAGATCCAGCAGTATAAATAATTACTGTTGTAATCTTCAGTAATGTTTGAATAGGTCCTTGCATTTTTTCAATATGTTGTATTCTCTTTATAGGAATAAATACATTTTTCCTAAATAGAACACCAGTTTTTATCAAAATATATTCATCATTAATTTCATAACTGTATAGTTTGTATATAAAGAATGGTAAAACAAAATTATAAATAGATAATAATGCAGTAATAACGGATAATAAGATAATGATGATTGTCTTAATGAAAGGTTCTCCAAAAATACTTGTTGGTAATAGGATAACTGATATTAGTCCTATATAAATCGTTGCGGAGCCGATTGTTCTAGTAATAAAATGATACTTGTTAATTTTTTTTGATAGTTTCTTTGTCATTTTTTTAGTATGTCCTTCCCTATAAAAGTTGTTTAATTATATCATAATAAAAAGATATTTATCAATAACATAGTAGAAAATTGTGAATAAACATAAAAATTGTTTTTTTTTGATTTTTTAAGTGATTACCAATTAAAAACGCTCTGCTTTAACAGAACGTTTATTAATTAGTAATATATAGAATTTAATCTCTTTTTTAAAAAATACTATATTAGTTATCTATACCAAAATGTAGTATAAGTTCACTATCTAAAACATAACTGTCATTGAAAACTATTCCAGAACCATTAAACATACTATTTAATGTTTCTTTTTTTACTACTAATGTGTTCTCAACCATAAGACTATCATCAAATATATTAAAGAGTATATTTAGCGTTTCGTTATCTAAATCTATATCTCCCAAATTAGCATCAATTATGGTTAAAACCATATCTCCAGTAGAGTTCATACTTACACTACTTGATAGATTAAATTGCATGTCGAAAGAACCAGCCATATCAATTTTAGAAAGTGTCATTTTTAGATGAATAGAAAGAACATCATTATTCATTGTTACAAACAAATTAGTAGAATCAAAAGAGTATTCAACTTCTTCGCCTTCTAACATAAATTTTATTGGTAATTTAAATTTTACTTTTTCTTGTAAGTAGTAGTCTAATATAGCGTTTACGTCAGCTTCATTTAAATCAATATTCGGATTAAGAAAATTTATAAAAGCATTTTCAGTAGCTTCGGCAGCTAACAGTAACATAAATTCAGCTTTGTCAAATTCATTTTCCCATCTATTGAAAAATGGTTCGTTCAAGTCTGTAGATAATCTTCTAAAGACTCCGATATTCAAAGAAATATCAAAACCCTCATCAGAAACATCAAGTATTAATAAATCCTGGTTATAAATGACTTTTAATAAAGCTGCGAAAGTAGGGTCAACTTCATATAAATAATCAGTCAGTTCGTTTTCGCCAACAATAAAACTTAATTCTTCTTGATTAAAATTACCGAAAGAAAGATTTTCTGAGATTAAATTATTTAAACTTTTATCAGTTATTGTTGTAATAATGAAATTGGCTAGTTTAAAAGTAGTTTTTAATCCAAGATTTATTTTTCCGACCTCAATCTTAGCTACTTTTAAATAATATTGATTACTTTCAGATAAAACAATATCAAAAATAATTACTAATCCTGTTTTATATAGAACTGAACCTTTAGATGTGATGTAATTGGCTCCAGCTGTAACAATTATTTGATCATCAGTAAGTTCAGTCCACACTCCTGTTAATCCTATATTATTTCCGATAATGCTCACATAATTATAAGCAATATCATCTTCATAATTTTCATCTTGGTATTTATCGTTATTCTTAGATAATTCCTTTTGTATAGCACGATTTATAAAAGCTTCATTAACAGTAAGTTGAACAAAATCTTCAGTGTTATCTGTTATTAACAGAGATAATTCATCATCCATCATACTGTAAAACTCAGTTTCTGAGTTTACATTATATTGTTCAATGAGAGGAACTGTATTTTTACTCAGTAATATTAATGGTATTCCTACAATTACTACAATTACAATTAGGGGTATGAAAACAAGCTTTAATATAAATTTAGTTGGTTTTTTCATATTGTTTTTATTCCTTTCTTAAATAGGGATATATATTACCATCATTTTACCACAGTAAACGAAATTAGTTTAACATATTGAAATAACTCTTTTTTATATTTAAAGTATAATCATTGTTTTTAAAAAAAAGATATTATATAATGAAGGCAAATATAAGCATCATATTATGGAGGAAAGTAATGAAAAAGATATCTTTATTTGTACTTGTTTTATTAATTACATTCTTAACTATTAGTTGTTCAAATAACACAGATGATGCACAAAGATTTGACATTGAATATTATGATACTACAGAAGTGAGTTTATTGGGAAGTATTGAGTTAGAGTTAGATAAATCATTTTTGAGCTTAAGTACTGGTCGATCACATATTATAGCCAAAATGGATAATGATAAATATTATGCTTGGGGAAGCAATAATTACGGTCAACTAGGTGACGGTACAACGGAAACTAAAACACAACCGGTTGAAATAACTGAAAGTTTTGATTTGATAGAAGGCGAACAGATTATCAACTATTCTTTAGGAGATAGCCACTCAGCTGCATTAACCAATGAGGGAAGAGTTTTAACTTGGGGTAATAATTTATCTGGTAGGCTAGGTGATGGTACTACGACATCTACAGCTATACCAATAGATATCACTCAAAACTTCAATTTACATTTAAACGAAGAAATCAAATATATCACCACTGGTTATTTATCAGGAGCTGCTATAACCTCAGAATATAGAGTGTTTACATGGGGAGACAACTCTTCAGGTCAATTAGGTGATGGAACGATTACAAACAGATACAATCCAACAGATATTACAAGTATGTTTAATCTAAGTATAAATGAAAGAGTAACTTATATTTCAATAGGCAATGTTCATTCAGCCGCTATTACTAATGAAGGAAGACTTTTTACTTGGGGAAATAATGCCTATGGTCAATTAGGTGATGGGACAAACAATTTAAGAGTAAAACCTTATGATATTACTGAAAATTTAAATTTGAATCTAGATGAAGAAATTTTGGGTTTAGATTTAGGGAAAAACAATAATATTTTGTTCACATCAGAAAACAGAGTATTTGTCTGGGGACTTAATAATTATGGCCAGTTAGGCAATGGAACAGTAACAAATAAATCGACTCCAGTCGATATAACTAACCAGTTTTCATTTCAGCAAGAAGAAAGTATAATAAAAGTCACTTCAGGGTATTCTCACCTTTTTTTAATAACATCAAATAATAGAATTTTTTCTTGGGGAGATAATCAATATGGCCAATTAGGCAACGGCAGTTCAATAAATCAATTAAACCCTATTGAGATTACAGATGAATTTGGTTTGTCAGACGAAGAAAGTATATTTTCTATTTCTTTAGGAGATGGTTTATCAGCTATGGTAACTTCTGAGGGAAAGGTTTTTACTTGGGGAAATAATGATAAACATCAGTTAGGCGATGGAGGAATTTTGATTAAATCTAGTCCGATGAATATCATAGAAAGAGAAATTCACAAAGGCTTTCTAAAAAAAGAAACTATTTTAGCAAACTCCACTTTAGAATTATATATACCAACAAGAGAAGGTTACACGTTTTTTGGCTGGTATACTGATATAGAACGAAATAACCAATTTACTCTTACAAAAATGCCAGAAGAAGATATTGAATTATATGTAAAATGGACTAAGAATCAAGATTGATACCGATTTTATATATAACAAAGAATAGCTATAATACATAACTATATTTATAATAAAAATGCTAACGTTTTTTAGTTAGCATTTTTTTATAAATATTATTTATAAACACTATATTTATAGTTCTAAAATTTAAAAAATATGATAATATATAGTAGTTGATTTTTAAAGAATTATATTCATACTTGGAGGACATAATGAACAGGCTTTGGAATCGTAATTTTACAATTCTTACTATTGGTTCTTTTATCTCAGCTTTTGGCAGTGCCGCCGCCGGCATTGCTTTTGGTATTTTAATATATACAAAAACAGGTTCACCATTAACCTTAGCTTTATTCACGATTGCTAATATTATTCCTAGAATGGTAACTGCGGTTTTAATTGGACCTTTTGTTGATCGTCATTCTAGAGTAAAACTGATATATAGAATTGATTTTTTTTATTCCATATTTTTTGCTTTGGTAGCACTGGTTCTATTTTCCGGTTATTTTGATGTGATTGTCTTTACTTTAATTGCAGCATTTTTTGGAATTGTAGATACAGTCTATCAAATAGCCTTCAATAGCCTTTTTCCTGAAGTTATTAGTCAAGGAAATCACTCGAAAGCATATTCGATTTCTTCACTTATTTGGCCGATATCAGCTGCGGTAATGGCACCGATAGCTACTTTCTTAATAGAGAACTTTAATGATGGAGTCGCAATATTAATGATATTTAATGCTGCAACATTTTTAGTTACAGCATCGATTGAAACTAAGATTAAAGTGTCAGAAAAACTTAATACTAGAACTGATGGAATCAAAATTAGTTTTATCACCGATTTAAAAGAGGGTATTCATTACTATAAGTTAGAAAAAGGTATCTTAGGTATTGGGATTTTGTTTGCTGCCTTTTCATTTGTATATGCAACAAGTGACCTTTTAAGGATGCCTTATTTTGTTAATCATCCTACTCTTACATTACAACATTTTTCTTTGATAATATCTGCTAGTGCAATAGGAAGAATGGTTGGTGGTGTTATTCATTATATTTATAAATATCCAACAGAAAAAAAATACGTGATTGCTGTTTGTGTATATTTGGCTGTAGAGATATTAGGAGCTACACTTCTTTATATGCCATATGTTATTATGGTAATTGTTAGTTTTATTGTTGGATTATTATCAGTGACTAGTTTTAATATTCGAATGAGTGCTACTCAAACTTATCTGCCAAGTCATATAAGGGGACGAGTTAACTCTACCCAACAAATGCTAATGAATGTTGGAACTATTCTAGGAACATTAACAATTGGGTTAATAGCTGAGTTTTCAGGTTTAGAATATCGTTTAATTATTCTATTAGCTGCAATTGTAAGTATATCCGCTATATTTATAATACCAATTCGTATGAAAGATGAGTTTAAGAAGATATATAATGTAGATGTATAATACTTAAATAATATAAAAAGTTAGTGAGACTTCACTAGCTTTTTATATTATAATAAAACTATAAATATAAGATACTATTATAACATATATTAGCGAGGTGTTAACATGTTAGAAACCGATCTTTATAATCCAGTAAAACAATTTTTAGAAGAACAAGGTTACCAAGTTAAAGCTGAGATAATTAATGTTGATGTCTTTGCAGTTAAAGAAGAAAAAACAATCGCAGTTGAACTTAAAACAAATGTTACCTTAAAACTAATCTATCAAGCAATTGATCGCCAAAAATTGTCTGATGATGTTTATATTGCTGTTCCTAAAAAAGCGATTGAAGCTCATAAAAAGAATATGAGGGATTTCCTATTATTACTTAAGAGGCTTTCTGTTGGTTTGTTGGTAATAGAAAGTAATAAAGTAGAAGTCTTGCAAAATCCTATTGACTACAATTTTAAACAGAGTATAAATAGAAACAAAAGAAAAAGAGCTAAATTAATTAATGAGTTTAATAATATAGGTCTGAACAATAATAAAGGGGGCAGCAAAGGAAAACGAATGACTTTTTATCGAGAAAATGTTATTTTGATTGCTAGCTTACTGTTTGAAAAACCAGGGTTATCACCCAAAGATATAAAAAAAATAACTAAAGTAGATAAGACTTATTCTATTTTACAAAAGAATTACTATGGTTGGTTTGAAAAAAAAGCTCGAGCTTCATATGCTCTAACAGATTTAGGAAAGTCTACTATATTAAGTAAAATAAATAATGATAAAATTATAGATTAAAAAAATAATACAAATCAAATTATGTCAAAGAAAAAAAGTGATTTAAAAAATTATCACCAATAATTTAGCTGTTAATTTTGTTTATATAATCGGGTATTCTTAAACTATGATATATAGTGAAATAGTATGTTATAAAAAGTTTTTCTAATGAACAAATTTTTAAGATAAGAGTATTAAAAAATTTCAGTTTTAAGGCTTTTATTTTTAGCGAATTTCTTTACCTTTTATAATCTTAATGCTATAATAATATAGCTCACAAAATCATCATAAAAGTACAAAAATACTTTAAAACGAGGAAATTATGAACATAATAGTATTATTCATATCAATTATTGCCTCTTTACTAATTATCTTTTTAGTTAAAGACAACAAGAAAAAGAATAAGATAAAAAAAGTATTAGCAATAATATTGTTTCTAGTCTATCTTATTCGTTTATTTTCATCTGATTCAATTAATTCAGTTTTTAATGTTTTATTATACGATATAGAAACTCCAATAAACTCAGAAACCACTTGGCTCTTTTCACCGGGAATGACGATTTTCATAATTATCCTGCGATGGCTAACATTAGTTTCTCTTTTATGGGTTATTATTCATCCTTATATAAAAGGAAAAGAAATAAAAGTAGTAGGTTCAGTTTTGGCAGTATTAGTTGGAACTTTGAATTTTCTCTTTTTTAAGCAACATCTTATCGCTTTTGAAGGAGTATATTCAATTTGGTCATTTAGATCAATTCAATATCTAGTAGAAACGGGATTATTATTAATATTAGGTATATATATTTTATCTGATATAATTATAAACAAAGAACGAATAAATATAAAAAAAACCTGGTATCGCTATTTATTTATTATTAGCGGTTCTTTATTTGCGTTAATGCCACAAACACTATTATCTAATCTTTTTGGCTATTATGGTGAAGTGCCTGAAGACTTTTCTGCTAG
>JBAYZV010000039.1:0-12529 GCA_041672325.1 Candidatus Izemoplasmatales bacterium | reverse complement strand
CTAGTATTTTTGAGAACTCTTGAAAATCAACGTTTTTGATATTTCCACTTGCATAACTGGGAATGTACTTTAAACTCACTGATGGTTTTACCTCAACACCTAAAACATCGATACTAGAAAATAAACGGATATCTTGAGAAGAACTTCCAACTAATATTTCATATGTTGCTTTTTCAACTTCCCATTTTAATGTATCTGGATTATAAAACTCAAAAGCTTTTTCATCTAATTTAACAATGACATCTTTTGTTTCTCCAACTTTTAATTCAATTTTAATAAAACCTTTTAATTCTTTTTCAGGTCGGTATACCATTGAATCTTTTGCTTTTACATATACCTGAGCTATTTCTTTTCCATCAAACTTCCCAATATTACTTATCTCAAACTTGATTTTGTTTTCTAATACTCGAAGATTAGAATACTCAAATTTTGTGTAAGATAATCCATAACCGAATGAATATCTCACTTTTACTTTAGCAGTATCGTAATACCGGTAACCTACAAATAAACCTTCTCTATATTCAGCTGTAATTTCTTTTCCAGGAAAATAATTAAAGTTAGGTGTATCCTCATATTTATACGGGATTGTCTCTGATAATTTACCGCTAGGATTTACTTTTCCAGTTATTATATTTAAGGTAGCTCTAGCACCAGCTTGACCACTTAAATATGTATGAACAATTGCATCTGAATTATCAGCAAAATCCATTTCGATTGCACTACCACAAGACAAAATAACAACAATCTTTTTATTTAAACTATTTAACTTATTAAAAAGGTTAACTTGATTAGTTGGGATTTTCATATTTAATCGATCCAAACCTTCAACTTCACTATATTCATCTAAACCTATGTATAGCAGAACCACATCAGCTTTTTCAGCCAGTTTTATAGCTTTTCTGACTAGCCTATTACTTTTTTTACCATAACGATGATATCCTTGTTCAAACCCAATATAGTTTATGTCAAATTCATCAATAACAGAAATTGTATCATCCAAAACAGTTGGATTAACTATAGAAGAACCAGCTCCTTGGTATCTAGGCTTTTGAGCGAAATCACCAATAATTGCTACTTTGTCTTTATTGTTTAAAGGTAGTATGTTCTTCTCGTTTTTAAGCAATATGATTGATTCTTCAGCTGCTCTTTGTGCCATTTGATGATGATCTTTTACATTTAGTTTAATGTCACTGCTAGAAATAACCTTATCAGTATCAAAAACCAATGTCAACAAGCGATCTAAATTTTCATTCAAAACATCTTCGGAGATTTTTCCATTCTTAATTGCTTCAATTATTTCATAGTTAGTTTCGCCATTAGTAGTAGGCATCTCTAAGGAGTTTCCAGCAACTAAACCCTTAACTCTATCATTTGACCCACCCCAGTCACTAACAACCACTCCATCATATTTCCATTCATCTCTGAGAATCTCTTTCATCAAATGCATATTTTCGTTGGTATGAGAACCATTGACCATATTATATGATGACATAAGTGTTTTTAAATTACCTTCTTTTATACCAATTTCAAAAGGTTTTAAATAGATTTCTCTTAGTGTACGCTCATCGATAATTGAGTCAATTACCATTCTTCTATATTCTTGATTATTAGCCGCAAAGTGTTTTAAACAAGCAGAAATTCCGTTTGATTGAATTCCTTTTATATAAGCCGCTGACATCTTTCCTGCTAAAAACGGATCCTCACTGAAGTATTCAAAGTTTCGTCCGCATAAAGGATTTCTCTTTATATTAGTACCAGGACCTAGTAAGACATTGACTTTTAAAGCGACTGCTTCATTACCCATTTTTTCAGCCATCTTTTCTGCTAAATATACATTCCAACTATTAGCTACAGTAGCTGCGGTCGGAAAACAAGTTGCTGGAATTCCGACATTTAAGCCGAGGTGATCTGCGGCTTTAGCTTGTTTTCTTAAACCATGAGGCCCATCAGCTAAAAAGATGCTCGGAATGTTATGTTTTTTATAACTAGTAGTTGTCCAAAAATCTCTTCCGGACATTAGTGATGCTTTTTCTTCAAGAGTCATGTTTTTTATAATGTCTGAATTTTTCATTTTATACCTGCCTTTTAAAAAAAATATTACTTTTAAAATAATATATAAGATATTTATTCATTATATTTTATCATAAAAAATTGATTGCATTTCATGCTTAAGTATAATTTCTAGAGAATATTTTTATTTATTTAATAATATAATAATATTCATCTATAATAATATGAAAAATCGAGTGAAAAAAAGAAAAGTTGTAACTACAACTTTTCTTGTTCGTCATATTCATCATAATTGAAGTGTATTGGTTCAATATTAGGTAGTAATTTATCAATTTTATCAATAAATAATATACCCATTAAATGATCATATTCATGTTGGAATACTATTGCAGGATATCCTGAAAGTCTTAATATAATTTCCTTAGTTTCTCCAGTTTTTAGATTGACTAAATAAACTCGTGCTTTTATCTTTCTATGTCTTTTTACTAATCCAGTTGTTTCTTGAGGTACGGATAAGCAACCCTCTCCACCGGGTAAATAAGTTAAAACCTCAGAATAAGATATTATCTTAGGATTAACAACAGTGTATTGATGTAGAATATCAAAGTTTTCATCTAATGTTTTCATGCAGAACATTTTAAGAGACTTGTTAATTTGCGGAGCTGCCAAACCGACTGAAGGTCTAAAACCATATTTTTCAGCCAATAAATCATCTTGTGAATTTTCGATATACTCCATCATTGATCTTAATATATTTAATGTTTCAGTTGATAATGGAAGTTCAACATCAGAGGCTTTTAACCTAAGGGTCGGATGACCATCTACAATTATATCTTTATTTAATAACATATTCATCACCAAAGTAATTATAACACCACTTAATAAAAAAATAAAGGGATTTAGTCGGAACACTTTGGCAATTTCGATGATTTATGATATAATAAAATAGCAATTTATAAAAGACAGGAGATTTACAGATGGTTAAGAGAAAAGGAATTATTGTATATTTTCGAAACAAAAAAATAGTTAATAAGCTTAAAGAGTTTGGAATGAATGTCACTTATATCAATAATGGTTCTAAATATTTAACTGGTTACATCAATGAGGATAGTTTTGAACAATTATATAGCAGTTTGAAAAACCACCGTTTAGTTAAAAAAATAGAAGCATCTAAACAAGAAATGGAAGCACTAAATTTTTCAATTTAAAAACATTATAGCCTGTCAATAAAAAATACTTGACAGGCTATATTTTTTTTGTTATAATTTATCACGGAATTCAATTTAGGAGGTTTTACATTATGGTAAAATTAAGATTACAAAGATTCGGTACAACTAAAAGACCTTTTTATCGCGTAGTAGCAGCTGATGCAAGAAAGACAAGAGATGGTAGATATTTGGAAATTGTTGGAGTTTACGAACCAACTAAAAAACCTGCCGTTGTTGAAATCAATCATGAATTAGCAATTAAATGGTTATTAGCTGGTGCTCAACCTACAGAAACAGTTAAGAGTTTGTTTAAAAAAGCTGGGGTAATGAACGAGTTTTTATCTGAAAAGAACAAGAATTAGTAGGTATTATAATGGCTGTTAATTTTGAAAAACTAGTATTTGACTTGGTTACGCCATTGGTCATACATCCAGAAGATTTATTGGTCAAGAAGTTTTCTGAAGATGAAAATTCTATTACAATCCAAGTTCTAGTTAACCAAGAAGATTTAGGCAGAGTAATTGGTAAAGGCGGGAAAATAGCTAATGCAATTAGAACTATTTCTTACGCTGCTGCGTCTAAACAAGGTAAAAAAATAAAAATTGATATTGACTCATTTGAATAAAATGGAAAAAAATATAATTGCTGTCAGTGCTTGTTTGCTTGGAGTCAATTGTAAATACAATGGAAAGAACAACCTTAATCTCAAAGTTGTTGAATACATTAAAGGCAAAGAAGTAATTCTTATTTGTCCAGAAGAATTAGGTGGACTTTCAACTCCAAGGATACCAAGTGAAATCCAAAAGAATGGATTAGTTATAAACAAAGAAGGTATAGATGTAACCAAACAATTTAATCAAGGAGCATTAGAAGCTCTGAAAATCATGCATGATGCTAATGCAAATTGCGTGATTCTTAAAGATGGTTCGCCTTCATGTGGGTATAACTTTATTTATGATGGTAGTTTTAGTAGCACACGTATCGCAGGAAAAGGTATCAGTGCAAGATACTTTACAGAAAATGGAATTAAAATAATAGATTTAGAGACTTAAAAAATCAACTAAATAGTTGATTTTTTTTCAAGAAAAGAGAAAAAATGAAAATAAAAAATGAAATTCAACAAGCAATAACTGAAATGGGGTTTGTTAATTTAACACCTATCCAAGAACAGACAATACCTCTATTATTAATGGGAAAAGATGTGATAGGTAATTCACATACAGGTACAGGTAAAACTGCTGCCTTTGGGATTCCTTTGTTAGAAATGATTGATTTTACAAGCACTGAAATTCAAGCAGTTATAATCACTCCTACTAGAGAATTATCAGTTCAAATTAAAACTGAACTGTCTAATATTTCTAAGTATATAGATAATGCAAGAATTGTTAATGTTTATGGTGGGGAAATAATAACAAGACAGTTTTCTGAATTAAGAAAAAAACCACAGATTATTATTGGTACACCAGGAAGAATAATTGATCATTTAAGACGTAAAACAATGAATTTTTCTAATGTTAAATATTTAGTACTAGATGAAGCTGATGAAATGTTAAAAATGGGTTTCGTTGATGAAATTGAAACTATATTCGAATATACTCCTCAAACACGACAAACTTTGATGTTTTCAGCAACAATGCCAAAAAGAATAGTTGATTTGGCGAAAAAATACTTAGTTAATCCTGAAGTTGTTACTTCTGTTGGTAGCGAACTGACTAACCAAGATATTTCTCAATATTACTACATGGTGAAGAAAGAAAACAAAACTGAAGCTATTTATCGGTTATTAAATATTTATCGTCCTACTTTAGCATTAATTTTTTGTAATACGAAAGTTCAAGTCGATAAAGTGACAGAAGAATTGATTGACAGAAAAATTAATTGCGATAAAATTCATGGTGATTTACCACAAACTACAAGATTAGATGTTTTAAATAAATTTCATAATGGAGTGATTGA
Organism: Candidatus Izemoplasmatales bacterium; assembly: GCA_041672325.1. GTDB lineage: Bacteria > Bacillota_I > Bacilli_A > Izemoplasmatales > Hujiaoplasmataceae > UBA2289. Next base: position 7,355 of record JBAYZV010000039.1, on the reverse strand, counting down.
AGTTTTAGTAGCTACTGATGTCGCTGCTAGAGGCTTAGATATAAAACATGTTGAAGCAGTTTTTAATTATGACGTTCCAGAAAAAGCTGATTACTATATTCATAGAATTGGTAGAACTGGTAGAATTGGAAATGTTGGCTATTCTTTCACTTTAGTATCTAAAGGTGAAGTGAGAAAAATTGCCGAAATTGAAAATTTAACGAAAACAAAAATAAAGAAACGTAGTATTCCAACATACGAAAAAGTTATCGATGTAAAAAATTCAAAATTCATTGAAGAAATTAAAGACATTATAAACAACGAATCTTTAGAAAAAGAATATGTTGTATTAAACCAATTAGTAAGTGAAAACTTAAAAGAAGATGAAATTATCGCTGCTTTATTAAAAAAACTAAAGACACTTGATTCGAATCATCTTAATATTGAAGACATTAATGAAAGCTTTGTATCTCAAGGCTCAACTAGAAATAAACAAGATCAAGTACGTTTCCATATAAATATTGGCAAAGACTTGAATTTAACAGTTTCAGATATTTTAGATTTTGTTAAATCAAATGTAAAAATTAATTCTAGAGATATTCAAGATATTGCTATATTATCCGCTTTTTCATTCTTTTCTGTCGATAATAAATATGCACCTGCAATATTAAGTAGCTGTAAGAATAAGAAGCTAAAAGGTAAGAGAGTAGTCCTTTCCATTTCTAAAAAGGGTAGAAGATAGTAATAATCTGCACCTTATATTGACTTTTGACTTATATAGACTATAATTAAATAGGAAGTTAAGGGGAGGGTTACAAATGAAAAAATTAGGATTTATGGTTTGCACCAATGCATCAATAGATTATTTAGATTTTGATTTTGATGTCACTATAATTAGATCAATGGTTATCATGGGGGATAAAGAATTTATTGACTATGAAGAATTAACCGCTCAAGAATTTTACGATATGCTAAAAAAAGATCCTACGATCTTACCTAGGACATCAATGGCTTCTACGGGTACAATGTTAGAAGCGTATGAAAAACTAAGAGATCAAGGTTGTGATACGATATTGTTTGTTACTATTTCTTCAAAAATGAGTGGAATATATGATAACGCAATTCTAGCTTCCAAAATGGTTGATGGAGTTGACGTTCATGTTTTTGATTCTCGTTCAGTCGGCTATATTGAAAGTGCCATGGTTTTTAAAGCTTACGAAGATTATAAAGCTGGAAAAACTATTGAAGAAATCATTAGTGATTTAGAGTTTATAAGAGATAACAACAAAATTTATTTTGCGGTTAATGATTTGAAATTTTTAATCAAGAACGGAAGACTATCTAACGCAGCTGGATTTATGGCAAATATGCTTAAAATTAAGCCATTATTAGAGATTGATAGTAGTGGAGCAGTTGTATCAGTTGAAAAAATTAGGACATTTCATAAAGCTGTAGACAGGGTAATAGAAATGTTTTTAGAAGAAACAAAGAATAAAAATGTTGAAGCTTTTATCAATCACGCTAATAACCCAGAAACAACTGAATATATTAGAAATAAAGTATTGAGTATAAGACCGGAATTAGGAGAAATTAAAGATTATTTATTAGCTCCAGCTGTAGCTGCTCACTCAGGAGAAGGCGCGATTACAATTGGGTATATACTAAAAAAATAGGGGAATTTATGATTAATAGCGATGTTATACGCGGACATATTGAAACTATAATTTTAAAATTATTGATTGAAAAAGATATGTATGGATATGAACTCGTAAACGTAATTAAAGATAGAACTAATAATTTGTTTCAAATAAAAGAAGCAACTCTTTACGCAGTTTTACAAAGACTCGAAAAAAAAGAGTTGATTTCTTCATATTTAGGTGAAAAGACGTTTGGAGGCAAACGTCGATATTATAAAGTTACTCCTTTAGGAAGAGCTTATTTCAAAGAGATGATCAATGAGTGGAACATGTTAAGGGAAATAATGTTTAATATGTTAGGAGAACATGATGAATAAAATAAAGAGTTTTGTTAGTAAACTTTTAAAAGGTTTTTTTAACGATCAAGAAAAAAAAGAGCTGATTGAAATACTCACTACCAGTCTTGAAGAAAAAGTCGATGATTTAGTTGAAAATGGAACTTCACTTGAAGAAGCTATTGATAAATCTATCAATGAGTTTGGCGATGTTCAAGATGTTTTAGAAGCTTACCCAGAATTAAATAAAAAACATGAACTACTAAAAACAAGAAAACATCAGTTTTTGTTTTCTTTGTGGGGTTATATAATTGTAAGTGGTATATCAATATTTATCAACTTTACTTTTATTGATTTTTTTGATAATATATTATGGTTCGTAGTTTTATTAATTGCGTTATTATTCTGGCCTATAACGATGTTATTTCGATATTTGACAGTGAAAAAGTAAAGGATTTGAGATTTTGAAAACACGCAAACTTGTCTTTTTAGCTATTATGATTTCCATTTCTGTTGTTTTGTCAATTATTGAAACCGCAATTTCAGGGATGATATTTTTAGTGCCTGGTGTGAAATTGGGATTAGCTAATGTAATTACTTTAATAATATTGATGACTTTAGGTGAAAAAGAAGCTTTTCTAGTAGTAATAGTAAGGATTCTAATTGTTTCTTTAACTTATAGTGGATTATTTTCTAATTCTTTTTGGATTAGTTTATCCGGTGGATTACTTGCTATATTAGCGATGGTTTTAATCAAAAAAACAAAGTTATCAATTTTTAGTATTTCAGTTTTTGGTTCTTTGATGCATATGGTTGGACAAATGGGCGCGGCTATAATCGTATCTAATACAGAAACTTTAATCTATCTTTTACCATATATGATTGCTTTAAGTGTACCAACTGGGTTGATTACAGCTTATTTAGCAAATAAGGTTATTGGTAATTTTTCTGAAACAATTAAAGAATTCTAATAAAAAAAGCGCTTAGCGCTTTTTTTTATTCCATAATATAATCTTTAAAATTCTCACTCATGACAATATTATCTTCATCTATATACCATAAAGCTTCAAGACCTGGAAAATTGTTAACATATTCTAACCCTTCTTCAACCGTCATCAAGTATAAGGTAGTAGATAAAATATCCCCGATAGCTCCATTATTATATAGGATGGTTATACTAGTTGCTTCACCACCAGGATAATATGTTCTAGGGTCAATGATATGGTGATATAAGGTTTCATCCTCTAAGTCATCTACATTCTTAAAGTATCGTTGATAGTTTCCGCTAGATACTAGGTTTAAACCGTTGCTTAATTTCACTATTGCATAATAATCATTAGGGTTTAGACTAAAAGGTGTGCTAAGTCCAATATAGAATAAACCATCGGTTCTATCTAAATTAACCCCATGAGCGTGAACGTTTGAATTGCCTAAATTTAATATATAATTAATATTATAAGTATTTAAATATTCTATAGCTATCTCATTAAAATATCCTTTTGCGAAACCGCCCAGATCAATGCCCATATCTTCTTTTTTAAAATCAATCGAATGATTAGTTTTATCAAGAATAATATCATTAGGATTTGTATTAAAAGTATGTCCTTCAATTTCGCTTGTTGGAACAGGACAATAATCAACTCCTATATTTATGAAAGGATCACAAGCGCTGCTATTTCTTGCATTATGCCAAACCATTAAAACTGGGTGAAGCGCAATGTTAAATAGTGAAGTAGAGTCTATGGTTACAAGATCTTCATTTTCTTTTGCATATAAAATAGCGTCAAATAACTCTTCGTCCACCACAACAGGACCATCAGTGTTGTTTATTGTGTATAAATTATTTAGATTATCATAAGCATTATATTTGTCAAAGTATTGATGATATTTTTCGCTTAGATTTTCAAAATCTTCAAAAATCTTATTAACCTCGTAATCAGATGACTCATCATAGTATATTTTTAATGATATGATAGTGTCAAAGAATGATGTGTATTTTTTTTCGCAAATATAAATTCCTTCATTTTTTCCCGCAATACAAAAAGTGTCATCTGGGTTAGTGATACTTTTTCCACAAGCTTGAAGTAGAAAGGTTGTAATGATGATGAATAAAAGTAAAATAAGTTTTTTCATGGGTGTCTCCTTTTATTTTTGTTTTAAAAAAATCAAATTTATTATATAATATCTTGTAGGAAGGTGATATTATCAAAAAGCGCGATATAATATTCATGGGGATTATTCTTCTAATAGCTTTAGTAAGTGGCTTAGCTTTTAAAATTATTGAAAAAGTTAATGACACGGGTAATACTTATGCAAAAGTTGTTTACCAAAATGAAGTAATCTTAATGATTAACCTAGAAAACAATGATTATATCATTTATAATACAGAGTATAAATCCAAAATTTATACAGGTAGATCTTCAGAAGGGATTTTTTATGTTCCTGGTAAAACTACAACTAATATGGAAGAGTTATATTTAGAAGATGAGTATGCTCGTGAGAATGAAATTAAAGGTATTAAAATAATAGTAGAAGATAAAAAAATCAGTGTTGCTTATCAAGAAAGTCCTAAAGATTTGTGTCAGTTTCAAAAGCCTACATCATCACCGCTTGTACCAATTGTTTGTCTTCCAAATGAATTGGTAATTAATGTGTACACAGATATTGAAAGCGACGAATTTATTCCTGATTCTTTTTTGGAGTGATAATATGTTAGTAATAGTAAGCCCAGATGTATTTTTGATTTCTAGAATTATTCTATTTTTTGTTGCTACAATGTTTATTTTTAAGGCAATTCAAGCTGTAGATTTAGCAAAGATATTTAAGCCAAATTCTGGTGATCAAATCCGATTTTTGTATATGGTTATATCACTTATACTTGGTTTTCTTTTAGTTGATGCAATAGTATCTTTGTTTGAGAATCTTAACAATCTTCTTTAACGTATTCTTGTTTTTCTTCAAGAATGATTAGTTTGTCTTGGTAAGAATTGTGATTATATATTTTCGTTTTCACTTCATCAAATTTGTTTTCACTTAAATTGAAAAAGAAATCAACGACATTTCCGTAATCAATTTTTATAAGTTCTGTTTCTTCACGAATAATTTTATCGATACCACCTATAGAGTTATAATCACAAGTTACTTGACAGTAATATGTGGTTATTTTTTTTGTGAAACAAGCTTCATTTATAACTAAAGCAGCTGTGTGAGAATAAGCTCTTATAAGTCCACCGGCACCTAATAGAATTCCGCCAAAATATCTGATTATAACCAATAGACAATCGTTAAGATTGTTGTTTTTAATAACCTCTAAGATAGGAAATCCAGCTGTTCTATTTGGTTCCCCATCATCTGAATATTTTTGTTGGTTATCATCAAGAATATAAGCATAGGTATAATGAGTGGCATTAGGGTATTCTTGGCGAAGGTTATCTAATATCATATTGATTTCATCAACATTATTTATGTGATAACCTAAACCAATAAATCTCGATTTTTTTTCAATGAATTCAATTTTAGTAAATCCTGCTATAGATTTCATATTCTCACCGAGAATATTATAACATAGATATATTGTATAAAAAACAAAATTATTATGTAAATCACTCCTTTATGTAACTAACAAATTCTAATAAAACAAATAGTATAAAGCGTATTAATATGGTATAATAATTGTGGTGATTTTATGGATAGATCGCACTCTTTAGGAAAATTAATCTTAAAAAAATTTAATGATTCTGGATATGAAGCCTACTTTGTAGGCGGTTTTGTTAGAGATTATTTGCTTGGCATTGAATCATCTGATATTGATATAACAACTAATGCAACACCTGATATAGTTGAAAAGTTGTTCTTAAAAACAAAAGCAACAGGAAAAAAATATGGAACTATAACCGTATTTATAGAAGAATATTCATTTGAAGTTACCACTTATAGAATTGACCAAAACTATTTAAACTATCGTAAACCTGAAACAGTGGTTTACTCTACAAAGTTAGAAGAAGATTTAAAGCGTAGAGATTTTACTATTAATGCTTTAGCTATGGATGTTGATTCTAAAATTTATGATTTGTATAATGGTCAAACTGATTTAAAAAATAAAATAATTAGAGCTATTGGAAATCCTGATGAAAGATTTTCAGAAGATGCTCTCAGAATCATTAGAGCTTTAAGGTTTTCTTCAAGATTAAATTTTAAAATTGAAGATAATACTCTTTTTAGTATGAGAAAAAATATGGATAAGCTTACCCATATATCAAATGAAAGAATTATACCTGAACTTGAGGAAATATTTAATAATCCTTATAACAAATTAGCAATATTATTGATGGAATCAATCAGATTTTCTGATGTTTATAAAGAGTTTGATAAAGGTTTAAAACTATACCAAAAAAGCAAAATAGATTTATCTTTTAAAGAGTTTTTTGCTTTATGCTTATTTGTTGAAAAAATGGATATGCCCAATTATTGGCGATTTTCTAATAAAGATAAGTTGTTAATTTGTCGATTAATGCATGTTGTTAAAACAACCCATGCATCACAGTTTAATATCTTGCTAATATATAAATTAGGGCTAAATATTTGTTTAAGTGCTAATAAGATAAATAGAGTATTAAATAGAAATTATGATCAGGAAAAAACTATTATGGATTTATATAAAAGATTGCCAATTAAAAGTCGTGATGAACTTAAATTAAATGGTAATGATTTAAAAATGATAAGACAAATTAACAATGAAGAAATAATTGGCGAAGTTTTAGAAGAATTAGAATTTCAAGTGATTAATGATCATCTTGAAAATGAAGTAGAAGAGTTAAAACAATACGCTTTTAGATTAATGGAGAGAATAGATGGATAATAGACCATTTTATTGTTATCTTGATGATTTTGATGAATTAACTATAATAATTCCTATAAAAAATTTTCAAGATAACGTTGAATATTTCTTAATTGGTAACGAAGAAATAATAAAACTTAAAATAAATCAAAAAATTAATCTCGGTGTAGAAATTAAGTTAGTCGCTAATTTTGACGCTTATATTGATTTAAGTAAAGTTTACTTTATTGAAAATGAAAAAAAACAGATGGCTGAACTATATACTGGTAAAATTGTAAGAACAGAATTATTTGATAATATTTATAATTATAAAAAAAATGATTTAGGTTTTACATACTCGCCAGTTGGAACGAAATTCAAGATTTGGTCACCTGTAGCTAAATATGTAAAATTAGAGTTAATTGACAAGGAAGGTAATACTAACTTTCTTGAATTAAAAAACAAGATAGCTGGTGTATGGAGAATATATATAGATGGTGACTTAGACGGTTATAAGTATCGCTATCTTGTTTATGTAAATGGTAAAGAACAAATCGTTTTAGATCCTTACGCAAAAGCTTCAAATGC
>JBAYZV010000038.1:0-13110 GCA_041672325.1 Candidatus Izemoplasmatales bacterium | reverse complement strand
CAAAATTACCTGAGTTTTCTGAAGGTAGTGGTTCTGCTTATCAGTTAATTGGTAATGGTATTTCATATTTAATGTCACAGTCTTTATCGATTGATTGTTTCTATATTTATAACGATGTTGATTTACCTAAACCTACTGGGTCTTTTTTAAGAAAGATTTGGGATGGTATTAGAGGGTTTATCTATTCGTTCTTTGATACTAGATATAATGATAATGATGTTGATAGTGACACTTTAGAAGTTTGGGTTGGACAATCATCACTTTATTTAGATATTATTCAAAGTATGATTGATCAAGATTTTACTGCTAAAACCGGTATTAAAGTTAAGGGTTCGATTATGAACAATGTTCAAAAGATTGTTTTATCAAATGCTACTGATGATAATCCAGATGCAGTTTTAGCACTTGATAACTGGAATCCTTATGCTTATGCTTTAAGAGGAATTTTAACTGATTTAACTCAGTTTGAAGATTTTGATGAAGTTAGTAAAGATTATTATGCTAATAATTTTGCGCCTCTAATCTTTGAAGATGGTGTTTATGGTTTGCCAGAAACCCAAAGTGTATTTTTGTTATATTATCGTAAAGATATATTAGATTATTTAGATTTAGATGTTCCTAATACTTGGCAAGATGTTATTAATATGTTGCCGATATTACAGAGTCATCAAATGAATTTTTATCACCCTTTAGGTGGAGAATCATCATTTAAAGGTTATGGGTTTACAGCGCCGATTATTTATCAATTTGGTGGTGAAATCTATAGTGAAAATGGGGTTAGTTCAACCTTAAGAGAAGATAATACAATTAATGCTATTAAGTTTATGACAGAATTGTTTACTATTTATAATTTGCCATTACAAATTTCTTCATTCTTTGAACATTTTCGTAGTGGTGATATGCCAATTGGAATATCAACTATTGATTTGTATTTGCAGATGAAATATGCAGCTCCGGAGTTATCTGGTCAATGGGGTGCAGTAGTTATTCCGGGTACTGATTTAGATAACGATTCTGTAGTTGAAAGATGGTCTCCATCATATGGAAAAGCTTCTATAATTTTTTCTAATAGTGAAATGCAAAATGAAGCTTGGAAATTGATTAAATGGTGGAATTCAACTGAAACACAAATAGCTTACATGCAAAATATTAAGACAGGTTTAGGAGAAAAGTATCTATTTTTAACTGCTAATATGAATGCTTTAAAACAATCTGTTTGGGATGAAAGTATAAAAGCTACAATTATGGAACAAGCAAAATGGGCTAGAACTCCTGCTGTAACTCCTGGTTCTTATGTTGTAGAAAGGGAATTATCTAATATTTGGAATAAGGTTGTTATAGATAAGGATAATGTTTTAGTAGCTATCAACCAGTCGGTCCCAAGAATTTTAAGGGAATTATCTAGAAAAGCTGATGAATTCGGTTATATTTCCAATAATAATCCGGATGGTACTATGTATTATGTACCTATGAATTCAAATATTACCCGTTGGATTGAGGAGGAATATGATGAAGTCGGTTAAAAAGAAAAAATTTAATGATGCTTACTTATTTATTATTCCTTATTTTACAATTTTCTTTACCTTTGTTATTGCATTAATTGCGATCAGTGTTATTTTGAGTTTTACTTATTATGATACTATTAATTTTCCTAGTTTTGTTGGTTTAAGAAATTATGTAAATCTATTTACACAAGATACTGATTTTATGCAGTTTGCTTTGCCAACAACAATTAAATATGCACTTATTATTGGTCCAGTTGGGTATATGATAAGTTTCTTAATGGCTTGGTTATTAGCTCAAGTTTCCTATAAATTAAGAACTGTATTAGCGATAATTCTTTATTCGCCTTCACTTACTTCTGGAGTACTTATGACAGTTATTTGGAAAGTAACCTTTTCTGGTGATACTAGAGGTTATTTAAATTACTTTTTGCTTAATTTGGGCTTGATTAATGAGCCAGTACAATGGCTTCAAAATACATCAATGATTTTTGGTATTATGATTTTTGTAGGGTTATGGGCAAGTATGTCAGTAGGTTTCTTGGCAATGTTATCTGGCATCTTAAATATTGATAAAGATCTTTATGAAGCTGCTTATGTTGATGGAATGAAAAGCCGTTGGCAAGAGATATTCTATATTACTATTCCTTCAATAAAGCCACAAATGCTATTTGGAGCTGTAATGGCAGTGGTTGGTACTTTTAATGCAGCTGGAATGGCAACTGCTTTAACAGGGGCTTATCCACCTCCACAACTAGCCGGATGGTTAATTGTGGATCATATGAATGACTTTGGATTTGGTAGGTATGAAATGGGTTATGCTTCAGCTATGTCTGTAGTTCTGCTTTTAATTGTTATGGCTTTCTATTCAGTTTCTGTTAGACTCTTTGGAGAGAAAAAGGAGAAACGAATCAGATGAAAAAAGATAAAGATACCGAACAATTAAGATTAGAAAAACTAAAAAAGAAATTACAGAAAAAAAGCAGAAGAAACTACCGCCGTTTTCAAGGGATAAAGATTAACCCATCTTTTTTCCATAAATCTCAAATTAAATTTTTATTACTTATGTTACCAATGTTGATCATAACATTGTTGCCAATTGTTTATATTTTCTCACATGCATTTAAGTCTTTGTCTGAACTTTATGCTTATCCACCAAAGATTTTTGCAACGAGATTAACTTTTGATAATTTTAGAAACCTGATATTAGCGACTTCACAAACAGGAGTACCATTTATTCGTTATGTCTTTAATTCAGTTGTTTCTAGTGCTTTAACTATCTTTTTCTCTTTATTAATAGGGTCTTTAGCAGCTTATTCATTTTCATTTTTGAAATATAAACTAAAGAAACCTTTATTTGCTTTAAACCAATTAGCAATTATGATTGTTCCAGTTGCGATTGCTGTTCCAAGGTTTATTGTGATGAGTGAATTAGGATTAACTAATAATATGCTTTCACATATAATTCCGCTTTTAGCAATGCCTGTTGGTGTTTTTTTGATTAAACAGTTTATGGATCAAGTTCCTCGCGAACTCTATGAATCTGCAAAAATTGATGGTGCGAATAATTTCCAGATTTTTTGGAAGATTGTTATTCCACTTGTAAAACCAGCTTTGGTTACTGTAGCGATTTTAGCGTTCCAATCATCTTGGAATAATGTTGAAACATCAAGTCTATACGTTGATGATGAAGCTTTAAAAACATTGCCATACTATTTTTCAACACTTACACTTGGAACAAGTGCTATAGCTGCTCAAGGAATGAGCGCTGTGGCGAGTTTAATTATATTTGTGCCGAACATAGTTTTATTCATTCTTTTACAAAAGAATGTTATGAATACAATGGCTTATTCAGGGATTAAATAATATGAAAACGAAAAAATTATTACTCATCTTAGTGTTATTACTAAATTTCATATTACTATCAGTGACTTTTTCTGTAAAAGTAGAAGGCGCGAGTGCTTATTACACTTATACCTTAAACAGGAAAGGCGAACTTTCAGAGACTAATGAAGCTTATGAAGCTGTCGAAATGATTAGAAGATTAAGTGATGGAAGTACTCTTTCTGGAGCTAAAGATTTATTCATTGATAGTGATGATTACATGTATGTTGCCGATACCGGTAATAAACGTGTTGTCATCTTAAACGAGAACCAAGAGGTATTATTCAGTTTCGGTAGTGAAACGCTGATAAAACCTTTGGGTATTTTCGTTGTGGACGATTTAATCTATGTTGCTGATTATGGCTTAGGTCAAGTTAATTCAGATATAGGTTCTATCTATATTTATAAATTTGATAAAACTAAAACTGTTTTAGAAGAAGCAATTACTTTAGATAGAGTATATCAGACTCCATCTTCACCAATTCTAGAAAAAGAAAATTTGATTTATCGACCAACAAAGATTGCGGTTGATAATAACCATACGATGTACATCGTTAATGAAGGTACTACATCTGGGGTGTTGATGGTTAATGATAAAAATCGTTTTATTGATTATTTTGCTTCCAATTCATTTAGTTTAAACTTTTGGGATCGTTTAGAAAGAATTATTTATCAAAATAATGAGAATGTTAAGATGACTAAAAACATTCCTACTCCAGTTTATAATGTTTCATTAGATCCAAAAGGATATTTTTATACCGTAACTCAAAACAATTCAGAGAATATTTCTGGAGATAATTTAAAGAAAATTAATATTGGTGGCGTTAATTTTTTTGATAATGATATGTATGTTTACAATGATATCGTTGATTCTTGGGCAGGCCATCAAGAAAACATATACGCAGTAAGCTCTAATGGTTTTTTGTTTGAATATGATAATCTAGGCAATCTGCTATTTGCTTGGGGTGGTAAAGGTGTTGGAAATGATAAGTTAGGTTTATTTATGTCAGCTTCATCATTAGCTGTTGATTCAAATAATAATATTTATGTCATTGATGATAATTCATCAAGAAATGCTATTCATATTTTTAGAGAAACACCTTTTGCAGCTAAAATACATGAGGCTTTAGACCTTTATAATAATGCGAAATATGTTGAAAGTATTGAAGTGTGGGAAGAAGTATTAAGATATAACTCAATGCTTGATATTGCTTATCGTGGTATTGGTTTAGGGTATATGATGAATGAAGATTATGAAACAGCTTTGGAGTATTTTACTATTTCAAGAGATCAAGAACAGTATTCAGAAGCTTACTGGGAAATTAGAAATATATCTTTAATAGACAATATGGATAAGATAATTTACTTAGTTGTTTTTATCATCATTTTGCTAAATGTTTTGTTATATGTAAATCGCAGAACTAAAGTGTTTTCTTTCGCAACCGATGTAAAACAAAAAGTAATGAAATATCCAAAAGCTAATCAATTCTTCTATATGTTTCATTTCTTGAAGAATCCAGCAGATGCGTGTTATGGAGTTAAACAACAAAAACGTAGCACTATGCTATCGGCTTGGATAATTTTAGGCCTTTTGTTTATCCTCTATATTGTCGGTTTAGTTTATACTGGTTTTATTTTTAATGATATCGTTATTGAGGAAACTATTCTTGTTAAAGAAGCATTTAAGATAATTATTCCTATTCTAATCTTTATTGTTTCTAATTATCTAATTTCATCTTTAATGGAAGGTGAAGGCACATTTAAAGCAGTATTTATTAATACAGTTGGAGCTTTAATGCCAATACTTGTAATCTATCCGTTCTTAATTATAATATCTAATTTTATTACTCTTAATGAAGCTTTTCTATATAATTTTGGAATGTTTGGAATGATTATTTGGGCGGTTATTTTATTGTATTTCAATATTAAAGAAACACATAATTATTCAGTCGGACAGACTTTTGTAAATATCTTTGTCTCCTTAATATTTATGTTAGTAATCATCATAATCTTGTTGATAGTTTATTTAATGATTACTCAAGTTAGCAGTTTTGTTTCAGATTTAATCAAGGAGGTGATATTGCGTGAATAAAAAAATACTAGTTATCCTTCTTGTTAGTTTGGTTGTTGGTATAGCCGGATACAATTTAGTGGTAAATGCAATTAATATGCGTTCTAGAGATATCAATTATAAAGAATCAAGTTACAACATTTCTACAGATTCTAATTTTTTTGGCGAAGTTGAGAATCAAGCTTTAGTTGATCTTCCAGAAGATTATGAAGCAGAACTTTCGCTCAAAGGATTTAAGTTTGTAGCTGAAACAAGTGACTTAGAACTTTATGTTAAAGAAAATTATTTCAATTTAGCAATTTATGATAAAGCATCAGGTTACTTATGGTATTCAGTTAACCCTAATTATTTACAATACATGTTAAGCGGTACATCTAGATTCTTTGTTGAATCAGGTGTGATTATTGAATATTATAATATGGATAATATTGCAGTAGAAGATAATAAGTCTTATGTTTCAGGCCCTAAGTTTAATGTAAGTAAAACTTACGAATATAATGATTCTGGTCTAGTTGCACATATCGATTTTGAAGATTTAGGAATTACTTTTGACGTTGTGGTCTCGATAGAAGAAGATCGTTTAAGAGTAAGCCTTCCAATTGAGACATTAGTTGAAGAAGATGTTGAAAAAACAATGCTTAATTTAGATGGAACGACTTCGCAAAAGATTACACAATATCGGTTGAAATCTGTATATTTATTCCCATATTTTGGGTCGAATAATTATGAAATTAATGGTTATTCTTTAGTTCCTGATGGGTCTGGTGCACTTATTAGATATAACGAAGAAGTTTCGTCAACCGCTTATATAAAAAGAATATATGGCGCAGATGAAGGTGTTAACCGTTATCGTGAAGAGAATGCAACATATTATATAAGAGAAGAAATGCCTGCATCAATGCCTATTTTTGGGGTTAATCATGGTTATCAACAAGCTGCTTTTTTAGCGGTTGTAAGCGAAGGAGATGGATACAGCGAGATTCATTCTTATCCATATGGATATAACTCTTATCGTTTTAATACCACATTTGCTAAATTCATTGTAAGGGAAAGATTAACTGTACAGACATCTTCAAATTCAAATGATAGTTTTACTATGATAGGAAAAGATCCTTATCCTTCTAACTTTACAGTAGATTACTATTTTCTAAATAATGAAGAGGCGTCTTATAGTGGTATGGCAAAGAAATATCGAGAAATCTTAGAGATTGATAATATTAGTAATGGATATAAAACTAATATAACATTGATTGGTCAAGATTTTAAAAATGGATTATTTGGCAAAGATTATGTTGAAATGACTACTTATGAAGATGTCATGAATATAGTTAAAGATTTAAATGAAACAAGTAATAAATCTTTAGAATTAATTTATCAAGCTTGGAACAAAGGGGGGTTATATGGTAATACACCATTCTCTCCTAAAATCTCATCTAATCTTGGTAGTAGTAGTGATTTTGAAGAAATGAATCAGTATTTAAATGATTTAGGTATTAATATCTTTTATTTGAATAATCCAATTATTTCTTATACGCAAGGATTAGGAAAAAAAGTTATTAGCAAACCAACACTTTCGGTGTTTGCGACCAATGAAGCAAGGACTTCTTTATATCGAACAACTTATTATTTAAGTCCTGATAATGTAAGTGATTCAATCTTGAAGTATGATGATAATTATCAAAAATTAGGAATCAACGCTTTAGCTTTACAAAGCGTAGGCGATAGTTTATTTACATATCGTTATAGTTCAAAAGATTATTATCGTGATCAAATGATTAGTATTTTACAAAACGAACTTAATGAATTAAATTCTTACAATTTAGCGCTTTACCAACCAAATTCTTATTTATGGAAGTATCTTGATAACTACTTGAATACCCCTGTTGAGTCGAATAAGTATGCATATGTTACAGATTCAATTCCTTTTATTCAGTTAGTATTAGTTGGTAGTGTTAATTTGAGTTCAAATTATATTAATTATGTGAGTGATTATGATTTGTTATCACAAAGATTAGTGGAATATGGAGTTAACCCAGCTTTTTTACTTACTCAAGAATCTACTCATAATTTGCGTTTTACTAACAGTGAGTTTGTTTATACATCAGAGTATTCTTTATGGAAAGACACAATTTTAGAAGTAGATGAACATGTTAGTGAAGCACTTAGTTTAGTAAATGGGTTAAAGATGATTAACCATCGATATGTTGATAATGGTGTTTCTGAAACTACTTATGAAAACGGAATTATTATTTATGTTAATTATAATAGCGAAGATATAGTAGTTAACTCAGTCCTTACCATCCCAAGCAATGGCTACAAGGTGGTGAGCCCATGAAAAAAATAAAAGAAGTACTTTTAAAAGTTAAAGAAATTCTTTTAATAATAAAAACTTTTATAAAAAAAATATTTGCTTATGTTACAAAATATACTGGTATAGATTGGTTAAAGAATAAATTCATACATTTACCGAACAAATACAAGAAGATGGTATATGGAATTTTATTTATTATGCCTTGGTTAATTGGCTTAGTTTATATCAGTTTACCAATTATTATAAGATCAATAAGAATGGCTCTAAGTGATAAATATTACTTTATTACTGGAGTTGGTTGGCAAATAACTGGTAAGTGGTATGAGTTTACACAGTTTAAAAGAATATTCGCTGATGAACCATATCATGTAAGTTTAATTGTTGATACACTACAAGATGTAGCAGTTGTGGTTCCGTTAGTAGTTATATTCGCTCTAATTCTAGCTTTAATGTTGAATCAAAAGGTTAGAGGAATTGCAATATTTAGAACAATATTCTTTATTCCGGTTATTCTTTTATCAGGAAATATGTTAATGAATTTTGAAAGAAATGCATTATTAACAGTTCCAGCAATTGCTAGTGGTGAAATATCTGGTTTTATGCATGAATACTTACCCGGTATCTTTAATGACGCTATCTTCGGTGCTTTTGGTAAGATTGTTCTTATTTTGTGGTTATCAGGAGTTCAAATACTTATCTTTCTTGCTGGACTACAAAAGATGGATAAATCAATCTATGAAGCCGCAAGAATTGATGGCGCTAGTATTTGGGAACTGTTTTGGAAGATTACTTTACCAGCACTTATTCCTTTGATTTATCTAAACATTATTTATACTACGATTATTTATTCTAATCTTTCCAATAATGCAATAGTACAAATCATTAATGTTCACTCTGATGAAGCGCAGATGCTTGGAGGAACATTAACTGATGAAATAAATTATGGTCGAGCTTATTCAGCTGCTTTATCATGGTTGTTATTCTTTATTCAGTTAGCGATAATTGGAGTTTATAGCTTAATAGTACGTTTAAGCTCTAAACGTTATGATTAGGAAAGGGGGAGGTGAATTATGCCAGTTTCAAAGAAAATGAAGATTAAAAGAGTTCTTTTTGGGCGCAATGAGAAAAGTGGATTATTATTCAAAATAGGTCTTTATGTGCTGCTAATCGGTATTAGTTTTATCTTTCTTTATCCCTTGTTAGCGATGTTTGCGAAGTCATTAATGACTTTAGAAGATTTGGTTAACTCATCAGTTTCTTGGATTCCAAGAAGTCCGACGTTTAAGAATTATGATACTGCTTTTGTTTGGATGAAATTCTTTAGTGCTTTATGGGATTCAATTCAAGTATCTATTTATCCAACAATCGCAACGATTTTATCATCATCTTTAATAGGTTATGGTTTTGCAAGATTTAAATTTCCGTTAAAGAAACTTTTGATGGGTGTTATGATAGCGATGTTTTTGATTCCTTCAGTATTGACATATATTCCAACTACAGTGCTTTATAAGGATCTGTCAATTTTAGGGATTAGATTAGACATTATGGACTCAATTAAAGCGTTCTATG
Source organism: Candidatus Izemoplasmatales bacterium (assembly GCA_041672325.1). Classification (GTDB taxonomy): domain Bacteria; phylum Bacillota_I; class Bacilli_A; order Izemoplasmatales; family Hujiaoplasmataceae; genus UBA2289. The sequence goes on along the minus strand of JBAYZV010000038.1, from coordinate 3,773 downwards.
TTCCAGCTTTATTTGGAAACGGAATTAGACAGACAATCTTTATTTTAATTTTTTATCAATTTTTTAAAATGATTCCTGATGAATTATTTGAAGCAGCTGAGGTAGATGGTTCGACTACATTAAGAACTTTTATTACAATCGGTATTCCTTTAGCTGCGCCTGCATTTTTAATTTGTTCTTTATATTCATTTGTTTGGTATTGGAACGAAACAGCTTTAGCAAGACTATACTTTGGTTCTGATTACACAACTTTACCTATGGCATTAGATTCATTCATCGCTACATATTCATCGATGTATGCTCAAGGTAATGTATCAATGGACTCAGTTAGTTCTACTTACAATATTGGCGTTCAATACGCTATGACTTTAATTTCCATCGTTCCACTTTTATTAGTTTATTTAGTTGCCCAGAAATGGTTTGTTGAAGGGGTTGACCGTGCCGGAATTGCCGGCAGTTGATTAATATATTTTAAATAATAGAGGTATAGAAAAAAAGGAGGAAAGTATGAAAAAATTTGTTTTAATGATGATGAGTTTTTTGGCAATTATGGTTGTTGTCGGTTGTGGTGGGAAAACTACAGAAGAAATAACTACTGGTACACCTACAACAGGTGTTCCAACGACAAGTGTTCCAACGGATACTGATCCAGTTATCTCAGGTGCTGTTAATAAAACCATTGAAAAAAACTCAGTGTTTTTGCCAAAAGAGGGCATTACTGCATTTGATGCGGAAGATGGAGACATAACTTCAAGGATCCAATATTCTGGTAATGTTAATCCAATGGCAGAGGGTGAGTATAATGCAACGTATACAGTAGTGGATGACGATGGTAATGTTGACACTGTTACTGTTACTATTACAGTTGTTTATACAGATACCCAAGGTCCATTATTAGCTGGCGTTGGTGATAAAACTATTTACGTTGGCGAAGTTTTTAACGCACTTGACGGTGTAAGCGCTAATGACACAATTGATGGTGTTGTTGATGTCACTTATACAGGTGAAGTTAATATTTGGGCTGAAGATGATTACGAATTGGTATATTCAGCAAGTGATGAATCTGATAATGAAACAACAAAAACAAGAGTTATAACAGTAAGTTTTGGCGATTTTGTTTTTGGTGATTCGACTACTTATGAATTAGCAGATCTAACACTAGCAGAAGAAGTTTATAGTACACCAGCTTTAAGTGGTGGAGTTATAAACGATGCAATTGCTAACTTTACTTATGTTAAAGTCGTGATTGATGTATTAGCTTCTGAAGCGGGAACTCTTAATATTAGTTTGGGTGAAGAAGTTGGTTCTGTTACAGAAATTGATGTTACAGCTGCGCAAGAATCATTCACAGTTTATTATGTGATTGATGAGAGTTTAACTGATGCATTATTTTCTGTTGATACAAATGGTACAACTTTAACAGATTTATCTGTTGATGTATCATTTGCGGAAGTAAAAGATTTAGTAGCTCCAGTTTTAAGTGTTCCTACACCAGAAATAGCTTATATAGTTAATTATTCTTTAGATGGTTTAGAAGCAGCTTTAAGAAGCCAAGTAACTGCAGTTGATGATATTGATGGAAATATCACTAGTCTTATTGAAATTGATTTTGCTTCATTAGACTTAACAGAAGCTGGGGAATATGACGTTATTTATTCTGTTACAGATGCTGGCGGAAACGAATCTACTTATACAAGAACTGTTGTTGTAGGTAATGTAGTTGATTCAGGATTTCTTACTGATCCTAATTTTCAAAACAATGGTGATGGTCAGTGGATTGAAAAAAGCAATAATGGAGAAGCTTCAATAGCTTACGATGCAACAGAACAAACTATGGCTGTTACTGTTACAAAACTAGGAGACTGGTTAAGTGCAGCTGGTACTTATGTAAAACAAAATTCTAGTGGTTTAGAAGTTGATCAATGGTATATGTTTACATTTACTGTTAAAACTACAATTGATCGTAAAATGGGCTTTAGAATGGGATTAGATACTGACCAAGAAAATGGTTGGATTGATGATTTTGATGGAAGAAATGATTTATTATTCGATTTAACTGCTGATTATCAAACGTTTAATTTCTTCTTTAAGTTAGATAGTTTAACTTCTTCAGCTGGATACAATGATTTCAAGATTGAACTTAACTTAGGAAATAATAATTATAGTAATATTGGTACTGACGGTGTAACTACATTTAAAGATGTTTATATGTATAAAGTAGTTACTGAATATGCTCCACCTACATATATTACTAACCAAGGTGCTGATCTACCAGTTAAATTTACAGTTGGAGATGACGCACCAAATTGGGCAGATTACGTAACTTTCTCTGATATGAGTAAAAACGTTTTAACTCCTACTATTGATGCAAGTGATGTAGACATGAGTACTCCAGGCACTTATAACGTTTTATACAGCGCTACTGATTCACGCGATAAAACAACTGATTACACTTTAACAATCGAAGTTTTATCAGTTGAAAACGCAGATGAAGTTGCTCCAGTTGTTACTGTTAAAGATGGTGTACCAACTTCTGTAGATCAATTTACAAATCTAGGAGATATTTCTCTACATCAATTAGTAGATGCAGTTGATGCAGTAGATGGTGTAATTACTGTTTTACCAGCAATGGTTGATGATGGTGGTTTAAACTTTAACATAGCTGGTGTTTATACTGTTACTTTCTCAGTGTATGACTTATCTGGAAATGTTAATAATTTTACAGTTGATGTAACAGTTGTTGACAAAGAAGGTCCAAAGATTAATGTTAATGATACAAGTATTAACGTTGGTGATTCATATGATCCATTAGCTAATTTGACAGTAGTTGATAACGTTGATGGAACTATTCCTAATACAAGCGTTACAGTTACCGGACTTGATGCATTCATGGATGGCAATATTGCTACTACAGAAGGTGTATTCACAGTTACATTTGAAGTAGCTGATGCTTTAGGTAATGTTAGTACAAAAACAATTGAAGTTGAAGTAATAAATATTGAATGGGATGAAACAACAAGAGCAGAGTTAGGAACTCCAAATGAAGGACCTACTCATTCAACTGTTACTCTTGACCCTGTTGAAGAAGCTTATTTAATTACTGAAATTGATATTAATGTTGATCCATGGGATCATGCAAGATGGGTATATTACTTTGATAATTTAGAAATGGGTAAAACATATAAATTTGAAATAACTGCAAAAGCAACAACAGCTACTGATTTATACTTTAGAATTGGTTCTACGCTTTCAGTTGAACCTTGGATTGATGATTTTGAAGGCGGATTAAAGACTGTTTCTATTGGTACAGATTATGTAACTTATCAAGTTGTATTCACAGTAAACAATGAAATGCCTGATGGTACAGCTAAATTCCAATTTATGTATGGTTATTTACCTACTGATGCTGAAAATACAATTTATATTAAACAATTTGATATCGTTCAAATGCAAGATGGCGTTGAACCAGTATTTGAAGAAGTAGAAGCTTTACTTGGAGCTGAAGATGAAGGCCCAACACATTCAACTGTTACATATAATGAAATAGATGATGTGTATGAAATTACTGATATTGATATTAATGTTGATCCATGGGATCATGCAAGAATGGTATATTATTTTGATAATTTAGAAATGGATGCAACTTACCGTTTTGTTATAACTGCAAAAGCAACAACAGCTACTGATTTATACTTTAGAATTGGTTCTACGCTTTCAGTTGAACCTTGGATTGATGATTTTGAAGGTGGATTAAAGACTGTTTCTATTGGTAC
>JBAYZV010000037.1:0-13305 GCA_041672325.1 Candidatus Izemoplasmatales bacterium | reverse complement strand
TCCTCGTCCATCATCAGTAACGACAATAGAATTGTCTTCTTTGACTTCTATTTTTATAAATGTTCCAAAACCTGCTAAAACTTCATCGATGGAATTATCAATAATTTCCCATACTAAATGATGAAGACCTCTAGTATCTGTCGAGCCAACATACATTCCGGGTCTCTTTCTGACAGCTTCTAAGCCTTCTAAAATTTGGATGGATTTCGAATCATATTTGTTGTCTTTTATGTCCATAATCTTGCTCCTTGATAAGTCTACAATCATTATATCAAATTTTCGGCATTTTATCTTTATTTTTTCGGTTTTTTTTGGTATAATCTTCAAAAATAGGAGGTTTATCATGCTTAAGTACTTATTTGTAATTATCGCCTACCTAATCGGATCTATTCCATTTTCATATATCCTTGGTAAATATATTAAAAAAGATGATATACGTCAACACGGCAGTGGTAATCTTGGCGCTACTAATGCTTTTAGAGTGTTTGGAGCAATCATCGGTATTTCTGTTTTAATTCTAGATACATTAAAAAGTGGATTAATTATATTATTCGTTAATGAAATCAGCGAAACAACATCAATGTTTCCAGCTATTATCTATGGTGTTGTAGCTGTTATAGGTCATATTTTCCCAGTATGGATGAAATTCAAAGGCGGAAAAGGTGTTGCTTCTGCTTTTGGTATTCTGCTTTTCTTTTATTGGCCTTTGCCTCTAGCTTTAGTACCGATATTCTTTATTACATTGGTTATTTCAAAATACGTATCTTTGGCCTCCACCGTCGTAACATTGACAGCATTCATCTTTGCATTATTACTATTTTTTATAGGTGGAACTCCTATAGATTTAGTTTTTGTAATATCTACTGCTATATTAGTTTTATTAATCCTTTTCAAACACAGAACGAATTATCAAAGAATATATAACGGTACAGAAAACAGAGTTGTCCTAAGAAAAAGATAAAAAAAATATGGTTCCATTTCGGAACCATTTTTTATTGTGCTTGTTTCATTGACGCCATGACTTGTCTAACTTGTTTTTCAGAAGGTTTTCTACCCATCTGAGACATCATAGCTCTAATCATTTGTTCATTAATAGGTGGGTTTTTTTCTAGATATTTTTTAAAATAATTTCTCGCAATAAAAAAGCCCGCCACAGCACCGCCTAACAGCGCTACTACTATTAATACTATTGCTAACCATAATTCCATAATTATCAACCACTCCTTTAACAACATAGATATTTTATCAAAGAAACGATGCGATTTCAAGAATTATATTTTATAACTTTAATTTTTATTTAATATTTACAAAAATGCAAGTTATTGTTATTATATATATGTATATAAAAGTTTCTTATAAGGAGGAAATATAATGCCTAGAGTTATTTTAGACACTTGCATTGCTTGTGGGACTTGTAAAGAAAATTGTCCTGTAGATTGTATCTCTGAAGGAGACATCTACGTTATCGATCAAGATGCTTGCATTGATTGTGGAATTTGCGAAGCAAATTGCCCAGTAGATGCAATCGTAGTAGCTGACTAAAAAAATAACGGAATATTCCGTTATTTTTTTTTATTTAATCTATTTTTTAAAATAGAAGGAGAGTTTTTCTAAAGATTCAATTAACAACTCATCTTTTTCCAGTTCCATTTCATCAAATATAGAGTTAATCATTTCTTCATGGAAGGCATCGTGTTCTTTCAAGATTTCTTCTGCTTTAGGTAAGAGCCCAACCACAACTTTTCTACGATCAATAGCATCTCTTTCTCTTGAAACATAACCCTTTTGAAATAATGTGTTTATTGATGTTGTTAAAGACCCTACAGTAATCCCTAATTTTTTAGAAACATTAGACATTGTTGCTTCATCCACAACTTTAATTGCTTCAATAACATGGACTTCACTCATTGATAATTTAATACCTTTATCCTTCAAATTTTGGCCTTCAATGGCTAAAATACGATTGAAGATTTCTACGAGCAATTCATTGATTATTTTCTTTGCTTCTTTACGATTGTACTTTTTCAATGTATCCTACCCCCATAGTTCCTGGTCCGGCATGGCAGCCAACAACAGGAGTTAAAGGTATTAATAAAATGTCGTTTAATCCTTTTGATTCCAATTCATCTTTTAAATCAAGCATTTCTCCCATATTGTTTGTATAAACTATAAAAGGTATGACATCTTTGCCTTTAACTTCTTTTAAAAACCTTGCTTTTAATTCTTCTCTTGCTTTTGAAGTTGTTCTTATTTTATCAAGAGTATCAACTTTACCATCCTTGCTAATATGTAATAATGGTCGTAATTTTAGTAAAGACCCAATTGCACCAGCAACTCCGGATAACCGTCCATTTTTAACTAAATACTTTAGTGTATTAACAGTTATATATACATGATTATTGTCTCTAATATTATCAAGAGCTGTAATTATTTCATCAAAATCAGCATTTTCATCCGCCATTTTCTTTGCGGTCATTGCCATAAGAGCTTCTACATAAGTTAATGAATTAGAATCATATACATAAATATCCGAATCAATCATTTTAGAAGCTAAAACTGCATTTTGATAAGTACCGCTCAGTTGCTTTGATATTGTAATAACTAATATTTTATTATACCCAGCTTCAATCATTTCTTCATACATCTCTAAGATTTTTCCGGTTGATGTTTGAGCTGTAGAAATATCTAAATCAGGATTTTTTTCTAAACGATTGTAAAAATCTTCGCTACTAATATCAATAAAATCTTCATATTCTTCTTTGTTAATATTTAAAATAGATCTGAATTTTCTGATTTTTTTATCATGTACCAAGTAATCAATTCCAGAATTACCACATACCGCAACACCAATTTTAGTCATTATTTATACTCCCTAATATATTTTTATGTTCAAATTGTTTGAACTTCAAAATATATTCTAGCATAGGTTAGAAGATTAATCAAGAAAAAAAGAGCAAATTTTGCTCTTTAAAAATTTTTATAAGGATTAGTATTTATTTCAGATTTAATAAATTCTATCTCTGAAAACTGCTCGGATAAAAAATCATAAACGGAATTAACAAATATCTTTTCAGCGTGATGTCCAATATCGATAACTGTAATTCCTAAACTAACAGCATCTAGTGCAGTATGATAAGTCACATCTCCCGTTAAATAAACATCGCATCCGCGCATTTTAGCTTGATACATATGCTTTGATCCTGAACCACCAGAGACACCGATTTTCCGTATTTCTTTTTCACTATTACCTATAACTTTAACAGTTTCAAGTCTTAATTCTTTTTTTATATAGGTAATAAAGTCAGAAAAGCTTATTGGTTCAATATCGCCATATCTACCGATATTATCAACTTGATCAAGCAAACCAACATTTTTCATTCCTAGAATTCTAGCAAACTCGTCATTCATGCCACCATCTGCAGTATCATAGTTCGTATGAGCTGAATATACAGTAATATTATGCTTTATTAGATTTTTAATAATCCAGCCTCGAGGAGTGTCAAAAATAATTCTTTCTAATGGATTAAACAAAAGTGGATGATGAGACAAAATCATATTCACTTTTTTTTCAATTGCTTCTTGAACTACCTCTTTAGTTACATCTAAAGTAATTAGAATTTTTTTAGCAACAATGTTTAAGGTCCCCACTTGAATTCCTACATTATCCCATTCATACGCTAATTCTTTAGGATATTTCGTTTCAAAATATTTGATTATATCTACTAGATTCATCAAATAACCCCCTTAAGTTGTTCAATTCTTTGATTGATACTATCAATTGTCTTTTTAGTTTTAGCTTTCCGTTTTCCTATTTCTAATTTTACGATTAATTTTGTTATCATCTCAATAAAATTTTTTGATTTTTGTTTAATTATAAATGGACCAAACTCTTTTTCAACTTCACTTAAATTCATTTTGCCTTGCTTTAAAACCATTAATTGATAAAATTTGTTATTTTCTTTAATTAATTCTTCTGTTTCTATAAACCAATTATTATCTTCTAAAAAAGACCTAAGCAAATAGTTTTCAGAATTTGCGATTAAAACTAGTCTTTTAACATCAACTAGGTTTGCTTTTTCTAATATAGAATTTATTAAGCGTCCACCCATACCTAATATGCTTACAACATCAATCTCAGGAGTTAGATAGGTTAATCCATCAGCTAATATAACTTTTACTAAGCTATCTAATCCAGCTTCATTAACACTGTTTATAGCATTTGTAATCGGACCTATTTTATTATCAGAAGCATATGCTTTTTTCACCAAACCCTTAGATACGCAATAAATCGGTAACTTTGCGTGATCTGTGCCGCAATCCGCTAAGCAATTATATCCCTTGATATATTTGGAAGCAGATAACAGTCTTAAAGATTTCATTGATTTGAGCCTTGGTGAAAATCTTTTAATCGTTTTGAACGATTAGGACTTCTAAGTTTTCTAATAGCTTTTGCTTCTATTTGTCTAATTCTTTCACGCGTTACATTAAACTCTTTTCCAACTTCTTCAAGAGTTCGACTTTTTCCATCCAAAAGTCCAAAACGCATCCTCAATACTTTTTCTTCTCTATCAGTAAGGGTTTCAAGCGCTAAATCCAATTCTCTTTTCAACATTTCTTTTGATGTAAATTCATAAGGAGTTAAGATATCATTATCTGGAATGAAATCTCCCAAACTTGAGTCTTCTTCTTCACCAACAGGTGATTCTAAAGAAATTGGTTCTTGAGCAGTTTTCTGAATACTTTGAACTCTTTCAACTGTGATTCCCATTCTTTCTGCAACTTCTTCAGGAGTTGGTTCTCTTTCTAATTCTTGAGTCAATGTCCTTTGTGTTCTTACCATTTTATTAATCGTTTCTACCATATGTACTGGAATTCTAATTGTTCGTGCTTGATCAGCGATAGCTCTTGTGATAGCCTGTCTAATCCACCAAGTCGCATAAGTAGAAAACTTATACCCTTTAGTATAGTCAAATTTTCCCACAGCTTTCATTAAGCCCATATTTCCTTCTTGAATCAAATCTAAAAATTGTAATCCTCTAGAAACATACCTTTTAGCAATTGAAACAACTAATCTAAGATTTGCTTCAACAAGTTTCTTACTTGAGAATTCACCTTTTTTAAAAATATCCTCATACTCTGCTAATTCTTCAGGAGAGATATCATCACCAATTTTTAATCGGTAATCATATTCTTCTCTTACCTTTTTAGCTCTATCGATTAAAGTAGCTAATTCATATTCTTCTTCACCGTTTAACAAATCTACTCTACCTATTTCTTTCAAGTACATTCTTACTGGATCATCAACTTTAATAGACACTGAAGAATCAAAAACTTTCTCTTTCATTAATTCTTCTTCTATTTCTCTAGAATAGTCTCTCATCATATCAATATCTGCGGGTTTTATGTCATCGTTACTTAAATCTTCTAGACTAATATGATCTGCATCTTCACCAACACTTTTAATAAAATCAAAAATTTCATCAGGAAGGATACCTTTAGCACCTAAATCAGCGATAACTTCTGCGAAGATTGGATCGGTTTTTCTGATATTTTGGAAAATATCTTGAACTGTTAGTTTTCCGTTTTCAGCATAAATTGCTAAAATCTTACTAATTATTGTTTGTTTTTTTGACATGTCTTTTCCCCCTTATGGAATCGATATTTCTCTTTAATTCGATGAAACTACATTCTAATTTCTTTTGCTCTTCTTTTGATAGATTATTATCATTTAGTTGTTCTTGAATTGTTCTAGCATCTAATTCCAGTTTATTTACTCTTAATGTTTCAATACAATCAATCAATTCTTTTTCGTTATAGATAGATGTAGGAAGTTTTCTAAAAAGCGTTAATTCTTCTTCGGTTAAATCAGCGAAATCTTTTTTTATTTCCATTTCATTAATAGCGATTGAGCCGTGATATAAAGCAGTTAGAGTCACTAATAAGTTTTGAAAACGACGATTGTCTATTTTAATACTATCCAACCAACTCTCGATAATACCGCGGGCTTCTTCGTATAGCGCATAATAATTAATCAATTTTTTTGTAGCTGATTCAACTGCTTTTTTAGGCTGTGTTCCTAGAATTGACATACTCACTATTTTTTTTTGACGTTGTCTAATGCTGTTTATTCTAGCGTTTTCTAGTTGAAAATTATGATAATCTGCAAGGATATCTTCATAATTAACTGATGTGTCATTACTGAATTTTTTTAAATATATTTCTCTAATAGTAGAACTTGCTACTTTATCTAAATATTCAAAAATCGCTATTTTAGCTTTTTCTATTTCTGCTGGTTTTGTTAAATCATTATTAGCGATAATCAATTCATAAACGAAATCATATTGATCTAATAGGTTATTCTTCAAAAGGTTTCTAAAACTCTTTTTAGATTCGGTTTTTATATAATCATCAGGGTCCATCTTATTTGGCAATAAAGCTACCTTGACATCTAAACCGACTTGTCCTAGTAAAACTAACGCTTTATAAGCAGCTTTAACCCCAGCGTCGTCACCATCATAACAAATAATTACATTATCGGTATACTTTTTAATCAATTTAGCATGATTAATTGTAAGTGCTGTTCCCATTGAACAAACCGCTTCATTGACACCCGCGTTATATGCGCTCATCACATCAAAAAAGCCTTCCATAAGTATTAAGCGCTTATTTTGGTTAATATGTGGAATTGCTTTATCTAGGTTAAAAAGTACATCAGATTTAGTAAATATTTGAGATTGTGCTGAGTTAATATATTTAGCAGTATTCTCTTCATTATTAAAAATTCTACCACTGAAGCCAACAGTTTTTCCGAACTCATTATTTATAGGAAAAATAACTTTATTCCTAAATATATCATAATATTCATCTTGGTTTTTTCCAACTAAACCTAGTTCAACTAATTCATAATCCTGAAAATCTTTTGAAAGATTCTCCCATAACAAATTACCTTGTTTAGGTGCAAAACCAATTTCAAAATAGTTTAAAGTTTGCTCATCAAAGCCACGTGATTTTAAATATGATAATGCTTTACTTCCGGTTTCTAAATTTAATAATTGTAAAGAAAAGAATTGTTTGGCAAGTTCATTAATGCGAAAATACCTATTCGTGTTATCATTTTTTTTCAATTCATCATTTGAATCATATTTAATACCGTATTTATCCGCTATAAACTTAACCGAATCCCAATAATCTAAATGTTTATACTTAGAAATGAATTGAATAACATTTCCCTTTTCACCACAACCAAAACAATTAAATATTTGTCTTTCCTTTGAGACGAAAAAAGAAGGTGTTTTTTCATTGTGAAAAGGGCAAAGACCTTTCATGTTTTTGCCCGCTTGTTGCAACGATACAAATTCAGATATTACATCGACAATATCAGCTGTATTTATAATCTCATCTACTTTTTTTTGACTGAAATGTGCCATTGTTACCCTTTCAAATACTATTTTTTAAATTCAGAATTAAGATATTCTACTAGTTCTTCAATTTTAACTCTTATTTGTTCCATTGTATCTCGATTTCTTATCGTAACAGTGTTGTCTTCTAAGGTATCATTATCAATAGTTACACAATATGGTGTACCAATCGCATCTGCGCGACGATATCTTCTACCGATATTACCAGCGTCATCGTAAAACGCATCAAAATTTTTGATTAATAATTCATAAACTTCTTCAGATTTTTCAGAATGATATTTTTTTACTAAAGGCAATACATTTACTTGATACGGAGCTAATTCTTTGTTGAGTTTAAGAATTGTTCTTGTTTCTCCATTTTCCATAATTTCATCTTCTAGGTTGTCTAATAAAACTGCTAAAAATAGTCTTTCAACACCTAATGAGGGTTCAATTACGAATGGCAAGTAGCTTTCATTTGTTAATGGATCTAGATACTCTAGATTTTCACCAGAATAGATTTGGTGTTGTTTAAGATCATAATCAGTCCTTGAAGCTATACCCCATAGTTCATCAAAGCCCCATGGGAAAGCATATAAAACATCTGTAGTTGCATTGGAATAAAACGATAATTTTTCTTTTGGATGATCATGAAATTGTAAACTTTCAGGTTTTAAACCTACTTCTAACAAGAATTCCTTTGCATAGTCTTTCCAGTATTCAAACCATTTCATTTCTGTTCCTGGTACACAGAAAAATTCTAATTCCATTTGTTCAAACTCTCTAGTTCTAAAAATAAAGTTTCCTGGTGTAATTTCGTTTCTAAACGATTTACCGATTTGCCCTATTCCAAAAGGAACTTTTTTTCTTGAAGTTCTGACTATGTTTTTAAAATTCAAAAATATTCCTTGTGCTGTTTCTGGACGCAAATATATATCATTATTATTTTCGCTAGTAACTCCTTGTGTAGTCTTAAACATTAGATTAAACTCACGAATTTCAGTATAATCAAAGCCTCCACAATTAGGACATTTAATCTTGTTATCTATTATGTAATCATACATTTTTTGATAATCCCAGCCATCAGCGTCTACTTTATTTTTTGTCGCTTGTGAAATTAAATTATCCGCACGATATCTTGTTTTACAAATTTTACAATCCATTAACGGATCTTTAAATCCACTCACATGTCCAGTAGCTTCCCAAGTTTTTGGATTTAAAAGAATTGAGGAATCAATCCCCACATTATACTTGTTATGTGAAACAAAACGTTTCCACCATAATTGTTTAATATTGTTTTTCAGACTAACACCTAATGGGCCATAATCCCATGTGTTAGCTAGCCCACCATATATCTCTGAACCTTGATAAACAAAGCCATATCTTTTTGCATAAGCATTCAATTGCTCAATAGAATATTTCAAAGTAAATTCCTCCAATTTTTCGCATAATAACTCATTTTAATTATACACTTGTTGTGTGTTTAAGTCAAACCGATATCCATGATATAATCAAAAAAGAACTCATTAATATCCAATAAGTCCTTTTAGCATTTTTCTAGTCTTGGAATAATAATTTAGATGATACTCATAATATTCATCAATCAGGTTTCTTATTTTCGGTAGCAAATTAATACTTATTTCAAAAAGCGGTTGTTTATTAATATCATGATAATATAGTTTTCTAACAATCAACAAAACATTGTTAGGATAATATTCATCTGGCATATGATTAATACAATAACATCCACCATCTTTTACCGAAAAAACTAAATTATCTTTCGCATCACAAATTAAACAAGAAGTTAGATTAGGATTAACTCCTAAAAGATATAAAAATTTCACTTCTAACATATTGATATAAGGAATATAATTTTCATTATCTTTTACTTCTTTCATAACTTTAAGTATAAAAGAATACAGTTTATCATGATTATGTTCATGTGTCGAAAAACTATATACTAACTCAACCATGTGAATTAGATATGTATATTTTTCTAAAGATTCATAAAGTTGTGAGTAGTTTATTAAAACTTCACCATCTCGTAAAACTTTCAAATTTTTACCGCTTACGATTACCTTAACCACATTTAAAACTTTAGTCAAGTTTAAATAAGGGCTTTTCATAGTCATACTACCATGAACCAAAACACTTACTAAACCCTCTTGCGTATATAAGTATATAATTTCAGAGCTTTCCTTATAGCTGATTTTCTTTAGAATAATTCCTTGATATTCTTCCAATTAAATACCTCTAATCTATATCTTTATAGCCATAGGATTTTAAATAGTACTCTTTATTTCTCCAATTTTCTTCAACTTTACAAAAAAGTTCTAAGTAAACTTTCGCTTTTAAAAGCGCTTCTATGTCAGTTCTTGCAGCCGAACCAATTTTTTTAAGCATTGAACCGCTTTTTCCAATTATTATACCTTTTTGAGATTTTCTTTCAACAACTACTGTTGCAAAAATTTCAACTATTTTTTTCTTGTATTTATATGATTCTAAATACACCATTACTGAATGAGGTATTTCTTCATGAGTGAACTCAAGAATCTTTTCCCTAATGAATTCTTGAATCAAGAATGTTTCAGGCCGATCTGAAATTTCTCCATCTAAATAATACTTCGGACCTTCTTCTAAAATGTTCTTAATATCAATTAATAATAAATCAACGTTATCTCCATTTAAAGCTGAAATGCCAAATACACCAGCAAATTCAAAAGCATTTTTATATACATCAATCGCTTTGTTTAGCCTTTCATAGTCTGTAATAGTATCTAGTTTATTTATTATCAAAAAAACTGGTGTTTTAACGCCTTTTAGTTTTTCTAATATATCTAAATTATAACTTAGAACATCATCATAAGCGTTGATAAGAAATAAAACTAAATCTACTGATTTAACAGTTGATAAAGCTGCAGATGTCATATACTCTCCCAGCTTTGTTTTTGCTTGATGAATACCTGGAGTATCTAGAAAGATTATTTGTGAGTCATCACTATTATAAATGCCAGAAAAAACATTTCTGGTTGTTTGAGGTTTATTAGAAACTATAGCTACTTTTTGTTTTAAAACTTGGTTCAAAAAAGTCGACTTACCTACATTTGGTTCGCCAATAATCGATACAAAACCACTTTTAAACATTACAAATCCTCTTTAGAGAATCCAAATGGCAGTAAGTCTTTGTTTTGCAATTCTTTGATTTCACCTTTGCTATTAGCAAAGAATACTTTTGCATTTGGTTCCATTAATTCATTCATTACTTGGCGACAAGCTCCACAAGGTGAAACGAAATAGTCCTTATCAGTATAAACCATTATCGCTTCTATATCTTCTTTTCTTACACCACTAGAGTAAGCAGAAAATAAAGCCGATCTTTCAGCACAATTTGATAAACCAAAAGAAGCATTTTCAATATTAACTCCCATAACAGTTTCACCATTTTTCAATTGTAATACAGCCGAAACGCGAAAATGTGAATATGGAACATATGCGTTCTTTATATTTTCTTTCGCCAATTCATATAATTTATTCATTTTGTCCTCCTAAATTTTGAAATCTCTAAAATTTCATCTTGTATTTCAAACATTTCTTTTTCATCTTCTTTATCAAGGTGATCGTAACCTAAACAATGCAAAAATCCATGCACAGATAAAAAGGCTAACTCCCTTTCAAAGCTATGATTATATGATAGAGCTTGTTCTTTGGTTTTATCGATTGAAATAAAAATATCACCAATCTCATCAGTATAATCTTCGTTTTCAAAACTAAGTACATCTGTCGGCCTATCAATTTTACGATAATTTAAATTCATAGTGTGTATTTCTTCATCATTTACAAGCACAACATTTATAATTATTTTTTGATTAAACTTTAAGTATTTATAAGCTGTTTTAATTGCCTTCTTTATAGTTTTATTGTATTCTTTTTCATTATCATATTGATTAAAAATATTAATCTTGATCATTTTCGAACCTCTTAATAATAGTTTGTACTAAAGGATGTCTAACCACATCTAATTCATCAAAAAATATTATTTTAATATCATCAACATTTTTTAGTATATGAGAAGCTTTAACCAATCCAGATAAAACATGGGCTGGTAAATCACTCTGTGTAATATCACCAGTTACTATCATCTTTGATCCAAATCCTAACCTGGTAAGAAATAATTTCATTTGATTAATTGTTGTATTTTGAGCTTCATCAAGAATTACATAAGCATTTTCTAATGTTCTACCACGCATATATGCTAGAGGAGCAATCTCAATAATACCTTTTTCAATATATTCGGTGCTTTGTTTAACCCCTAATATTTCATACATCGCATCATATAACGGCCTTAAATATGGATCAATCTTTTCCTTTAAGTCTCCTGGCAAAAACCCGAGTTTCTCTCCAGCTTCTACTGCAGGTCTAGTTAAGATAATTTTATTAATTTTGTGATCTTTCAGTTTTTTTAAAGCTGAAAGAACAGCTAAATATGTCTTTCCAGTTCCAGCAGGTCCAATTCCTAATATAATAGTATTATTTTCTATTGCATCTAAATATTTTTTCTGATTAATTGTTTTTGGATATATTGGTTTGCCACTATAAGTCTTAATAATTTCTTTTCTGTTTAAGAAAAGGCTTATAATTTCAGAATTGTCAATTCTATCTACAGTATGAAATAAATAGATTATATCCCTTTCATTATAAACTATGTTATTTCTAATTAATGCAATTATTATTTGAAATATTTTCTTTAGTTTGTTAATCAAAAATTCATCTTGTGTATCAACAATAATCTCTTCATTATTAGAATAGAGGTTAACTTTAAGAAGTTTACCTAACAGTTTAATATTTTTATCATTCACACCTAGTAGATCAACCAGTTCATTAAGGTTATTAATTTCTGGATCAATTTTCACAATATTAGTCACTAAATATAATCTCTCCTTAAAATAAATTAAACTATCTAAGACATTTAATTTTTGTAATATCTAAAATAATTACGGACGATTTTTAACCTCAACTTATACTTGTTAAACTATCTTTTTATCTAGTTTCAAATTTTAAAAAAATAATTTATTATTTAAGTTAATCCGTCTTGTCTAAACCCACTTAAAATAGTGATTTTGTTAGTATAAATTAATTATATCATAAGTTGATTAAAAAAAACTTAATTGAAAAAATAATGACAATTCCTTTAAAGAATTGTCAAGATTTTGTTTTTTTATTTCTTACGTGTTTTGCTTGCACGTAATTTTAATTTTTTCGTAACACTTGGTTTTTCGTAATACTCTTTTTTACGGGCTTGAGCAAGATTTCCCGAACGAGATACGTCACGTTTAAAACGTCTAAGTGCGTCTTCAATTGTTTCGTTTTCTCTAACGACAGTTTTAGCCATTGCTTTCACCCCTTTTCTTACCAACTAGTATTATACTAAATTATTATTAAAATGTAAACTTATTTTTTTTGAAAATATATTTAAATAACCACGCATTTGTGGTAAAATTATTAACGAAATACAAATTTAGTACTTTACTAAAACATTTGAAAGGAAGTTAATGATTATGATCAATAATTTATACTTTTTAGTATTAGATACAACGGGAATAATTATTTTAGTCATAATAGCAATTTTATTAATAGCACTATTGAGCATAATCATTAATAAACATAAATACAAGGCCAGATATCGACGTTTTTATCGTCGTATTGATAAGACGATTAACAAAAAGTATAACGGGAATATGTTAGTAGAAAATTTAATTAACAAATATACTGTCGACAGCACCAATACATATAAATCATTAAAACGCAAAGGCAAAACTCTAACAAGGAAATACCTAGAGTATTTCAGTAAGAACTTACCAGAACTTGTATTATTAAAAAGTTTTACATCACCTGATAAAAATAAAAGCGA
>JBAYZV010000036.1:0-13825 GCA_041672325.1 Candidatus Izemoplasmatales bacterium | reverse complement strand
GGACTTGTTGAATGAATTGCCAGAAGAAGAAACATTAATTCTCTATTACTCTCCATTTTGTGCGATAAGCAAAAGCATTGAAGATGAAGTCACAGAATATTTTGTTATTTTAGAAGATACTGGAGTGCCTATTTATTTAATTCATGAAGGAATGATCTATGAACAAGGAGTTCAGCCTTTTGATGTGATTGAAACGCCAACGGTATTAGTATATGTTAATAGTGTATTTCAAGAAATGATAAGTGGAGCGAAACCTATCCAAGAATATTTAGCTGCTAAAGTTAAATGATTATTAACTTGTAGTTTTCAATATATATTTAAATAATCATGTGGTATAATACAACTGAATTATTATCAAGAGGTAGTAACTTATGAAACTTTTACTTAAATTATTATTTGCTATATCTTTAATATTTATAACTCCAGTTATGGTAGATGCTGCAACAGAAAGTGATGCAGAATCTACCATTATTGTACATTATTTTTATTCTAGTAGTTGCACAGTTTGCAAACAAGTCACAGAATTTTTAGACGACTATTTAGTTGATAAGGATTACATTGAATTGAAGAAGTACAATATTATGGAAGGTGGAGAAATAGAAGATTTATTTATTTCTGTAACCAACACATTCAATCGCGATAGACCTGAGTACCCATATATTATAATCGGAGGGAAAGACCTTCAAGGTTTATATCAGATAAAATCAGATATTGATAAGGTTATTACTCATTATTTAGATAACCCAGAATATTCAGACATTGTAAATAAAGTTAAAAATAATGAGATTATTTTGCCTAGCGACTTTCTACCTGTAGATTTTTCAGGACAAAGAACGGTTACTTTACCGATTATTGGCGAAATTGAATTAGCTTCATTTTCACTATTACTCGGTGCAGTTTTTATCGGTTTGATTGATGGTTTTAATCCTTGCGCTATGTGGATATTAGTTTTTTTAATTACGATGTTAATAAACCTAAAAGATCGAAAGAAAATGTGGATTTTAGGTTTAACATTTATACTTACAAGCGGATTAGTTTACTATATTATAATGATGTCTTGGCTTCAGTTAGTCATTCAAGTTGCGCTTATTAAAGCTTTTCAAATTGCTATTGGAATCTTAGCTTTGATATTCTCGTTCTATAGCCTTAAACATTTTTGGCGTCAACATAAACTAGATACCGGTTGTGAAGTTACAAGCGTAAATAGTAAAAGAAAATTGATTACTAAAGCAAAAAAAGTTATAAATAATAACAATTTATTGTTGGCTATTTTAGGAATCGCTAGCATAGCTATTACAGTAAATATTATTGAATTAGCTTGTTCAGCTGGATTACCAGTTATTTACACAACAATGTTAGCTTATAATAATTTAACTGCTTTTCAATCAGCTATGTATATTTTAGTATATGTTATTTTCTTTATGTTCGATGATTTACTTATTTTTACAATAGCTATTATCTCTTTTAGAGTTACTGGTATTTCTAATAAGTATGCTAAGTACTCAAATCTATTAGGTGGAATCATCATGTTAGTTTTAGGGATAATTCTTATATTTTTTCCAGGAATACTCTTATAACAAATATTATTAGTTAATTACTAATCCTTTATAACTCATAATTTCTCTAAAATAAACTATTTATAATAGTGTAATTCCTATTTTATGAATATAGTGTATTTTAGAGTTTTTTTGTTAAAATAATTGAGGTTATACATAGTTTAAAAAGCTAATTTAACTTTGCATTATTTTCATTTTTTATGATAACAAACTTTAAAATAAACAATATTAATGATATACTTTTTATTAATAAGAAGTATAAAAATATTTAGTATAGTTTTATCTGCGGAGGTGTGTTAATGGGTTATCTGTTTAACAAATTTTTTAATGGCTTTAATAAAAAATACCTTTTAATATCAATTATCAGTTCATTTGTTACATCTTTTTTCATTGCTGCTTCAGTTGCTTTAGTAAAATATGATATTTTAAGAAATTATTACAATGTAAGACTTGTCGAACTGGCTGAATTCAAATTATTCCTTTTTATATTTATAATTAGCTTTATATTAATATTTTTGATTTCATGGAGATTCCTTACACAACAATTAGTGTTAGTTGTTTCGCTGTTTTGGTTAGTTTTCCTAATAATTTTTTCATATTATTCACCGACATCTTCTTTAGTTATTGGAGCTCTAATTTCCTCAATTCCAGCAATCTTTCTTTCTATGACAAAAAGCATAGATAATCTTGAAAAAAGTGTAAAAATGAAAGAAAAAATATTAAATCTTACTATACAAGCACTAAATATTTTTATTTTTTTAGTTATTATTTTAATATATTTTGAAAAAACTAAAATAGATTATGTATTGCCCGCAACACTTAATTTGTCAAATATTACTAATGATATTATATATGCACAACATATGATGGACAGATGGAATATATTTTTATATGTTTTTGCAGGATTAGTAATAACTTATTCAATTATTCTATTACTTTTTCGCTATAAACCATCGGTAAAAATACCTTTTAAAAAAATATCTATCATTATTATAACCGTAGCTTTAATAACTCAAATTACTGCTTTATCTATTGCCATGGTTTACAGATTAAAAGTCTTAGGAACTTCTACATATGATTTTGGTATATTTATACAGATGTTCAATAATATGAAATCATTGAACGGGATGGTAACTACATTAGAAAGATCTGTTGTTTTAACACATTTAAAAGTACACTTCTCTCCTATTTATTATTTAATGTTGCCAATATATGTATTGTTTCCAAATCCATCAACTTTACAAATTATACAAGTTCTAGTTGTAGCTAGTGGTATTATTCCGTTATGGTTGATAACTAAGGAATCAAAAACAAATAGTTTTATTAGATTTGTTATTATGGTTGTTTATATTCTTTCTCCAGCTTTAATTACAAGCAGCTTTTATGATTTACACGAGAATTGTTTTCTAGCACCGCTAATTTTATTTGTGTTGTATTTTGCGATTAAGAAGAACACTATATTCTTTATTGTTTTTTCGATTTTGACATTATTGATTAAAGAAGATTCTTCATTATACCTTTTCTTTATTGGACTGTATTTAACATTTTCAACCTTGTTTGTTAACACTAAGAAAAAAGACGTAAAAACTATTTTTTATGGTATTGGACTTTTGATTTCATCTCTACTATATTTTTTAGTAATTACAAATTACTTAAATTCAAGTGGTGATGGAGCAATGTTTTGGCGATACAATAATCTGAACATTGACTCTGATATGGGACTTTTTGGTATAGTAACTGGATTTTTATTGAATCCTAGTTATTATTTAGCAACACTTTTTACTCCTCAAAAAATTAATACTATTTTGATTCTTTTAGGGTCTGTTGGATTTTTACCTTTTTTTGTCAAAAATTTAGCTAGTTACTTTTTGTTGGTACCAGTTATAATCATTAATTATATTACTACTTACCCATATCAACACCAATTTGGATTTCAATACTTTTATGGTTCAGCCGTATTAATAATATTTATGGTTTTATTAGCAGAAAAAGATCATCAAAATAACATGGGTTTCAGTTCTAAAATAAATCATTTCAATTTGATTAATTTTTTAGGCTTACTAGCAATAGCTGTTTCGTCAGTACACGGAATAAGTTATATTGCTGAAAGAGTTCAAATAGTTGAAACTTACAATAATAAAAAAGAAGTATATAATGAAATGAAAGAGTTTTTAATAAACTTTCCTGAAGAAAAGAAAGTGGTAGCTACCGGGTATCTTACTCCTTATTTAGCAGATCGCTATTATTTATACGACTATAGTTATTATGATTTGTCAGACTCAGAAGTAGAAATAGATTACATAATTGTAGATGGCAGGATTGCTAGTGAAAAATTAGAGGATATAGTCGTTAATATCAATAATAATGGATTTGTGGAAAGTACTTTATCGACAGAATATATTTTAGTATATGAACCATCAGAGTAATAATAATAAGATTTTGTAACAAATTTTTTGAGTAAAGATATTTTAGGAGGGAATCTATGAACCATTTAGTTGAAAAAAGGCAAGACTTACTTGATAGTAATGGATACTTAAATGAAGCTGGATATGCGCTCAAAGAAGTGTTTAACTATGATAGAAAAATGATAAAAGCTTCAAAGTGGCGGATTAAAGAGTGGGATTATTACTGTGCTATTTCAAAAGACTATGCTTTTAGTTTTACTGTAGCTGATTTAGGGTATATGGCGTTAATCAATGCCAGCCTTTTAGACTTTACAACTGGTAAAGAAACTAAAAAAACAAAAATGAAGTTTTTTACTTTCGGCAAATTAAATCTACCTTCTTCAGCTGATAAAGGCGATGTTGTTTACAAAGATAAAACTCATGATTTTAAATTTCTGAATAGAGACGATAAAAGAGTACTGGAAGTAAAGATTATTGATTTTGTTGACGGCAAGAATTTTACAGCTAAATTAAATTTTAAAAATTATCCAAATGATGATCGAATGCTTATTGCTACACCTTTTAAAGAATCGCTAACTAGGTTTTATTACAACCAAAAACTAAATTGTATGAATGTAAGTGGAGATATTTTAATAGGAAATAAAGAATATAAGTTTGATGAAAGTGAGGATTTTGGTGTTTTAGACTGGGGTAGAGGCGTTTGGACTTACAAAAACACTTGGTACTGGGGATCTTTGTCTTGTATGGTTGACGGAAAAAGAGTTGGGTTTAATATAGGTTATGGGTTTGGGGATACTTCAAAGGCAACTGAAAATATTATTTTTTATGATGGTACAGCTCATAAAATTTGTAATGTTGATTTTGATTTAGATGATAAAGATTATTCAAAACCTTGGCATTTTAAAGCTGATGATGATAGACTAAATTTAGTAATGACACCATTGCTTGATCGGATAGATAATACAAATTTATTAATTATAAAAAATTTAGGTCATCAAGTATATGGTAAATTTAATGGTTACATTATTCTTGACAATGGCAAAAAAATTAGTATTAAAGATAAAATTGGTTTTGCTGAAAAAATAACAAATCATTATTAAATATTTAATCACCAAGAAAGAAGGTTTTTTATGACTATTTCTAATTTAGTTAAAACTCAAAGAATATATTTTAGCCAAGGTAAAACAAAAGACTATCAAAAGCGCAAAGAAAGCTTAAGAAAGTTATATGACGCTATTATTGTGCACGAAAACGAAATCAAAGATGCTTTATATAAGGATTTAAACAAAAATCCTGGAGAAGCTTTCTTAACTGAGATAGGAGTTACTCTTAAGGAAATCACATATTTAAGTAAGCATTTAAAAAAATTAATGAAAGATAAAAGGGTTAAAACTGAAATAACTAATTTTCCCGCTAAAAGTTTTATATCACCAGCGCCTTATGGGGTTACTCTAATTATGAGTCCCTGGAATTATCCAATCTTTTTGACGTTAGCACCATTAGCTGGTGCTATAGCTGCTGGAAATACTGTGATTATTAAACCTAGTAATTATAGTCCTAATACTACTGATATTATTGAAAAAATTGTTAAATATGCGTTTAGTGAAGAATATATAGCTGTAGTAAAAGGTGGCCGTGAAGAGAATCAAGATCTTTTGAATCAAAAATTTGATTATATCTTTTTTACAGGAAGTTCCACGGTTGGCAAAATCGTAATGGAAAAAGCAGCTAGTAATTTAACCCCAATAAGCTTAGAGTTGGGTGGTAAAAGTCCAACAATTGTTACTGAAGATGCGAAAATTGGTTTAGCTGCTAAAAGGATTGTTTTTGGGAAACTAATCAATGTTGGACAAACATGTGTAGCACCTGACTATGTACTTGTTGATAAAAAAGTAGAAATACAATTTATTGAAGAAATAAAAAAGAACATTATAGAGTTTTATGGTGATAAACCACTTGAAAATCCAAACTATGGAAAAATAATTAATTCTAAGCATTACCAAAGACTTTTGGGGTTAATGAAGAATCAAGAAATCGCTTGTGGTGGAGTTGGCAATGATGAATTAGGAAAGATTTCTCCAACAGTACTTGTAAACGTGGACCCAAATTCTGCTGTAATGCAAGAGGAAATCTTTGGACCAATATTACCAATTATTAGTTATGAAGATTTAGGTGAAGCAATAGAATTTGTGAACTCTAGACCACATCCATTAGCGTTGTATTTATTTACTACCTCAAAAACAACAATGAATAATGTGCTTAGAAATTGCCAATTTGGTGGTGGTTGTATAAATGATACTATTATGCAAGTAGCTAGTGATTATTTGCCTTTTGGTGGGGTTGGCGATAGCGGAATGGGTAGTTATCACGGTAGTGCTAGTTTTAAAACGTTTAGTCATTATCGAAGTGTTATAAACAAATCTAATAAATTGGATATTCCACTACGATATTACCCAATAACAGCAAATAAGGAAAATTTCATAAAGAAGTTTTTAAAGTAATCTTAAACTTTTTTATAGATAGAGCTGTAAATATTGTACAGATTATAAAAAGAATTTTATTTAAGAAGAAAATTCACAGCGCCTATAACATTATATTGAGTTTTATTGTTTAAAGAATAAAAACTAAAAGAAAAAAGGGGAAGTATACTCAAAACAATAAAGCTATCTATTTTGAGTATACAAGACAAAAATGAAAAATCCGATTATTACTATAGAAATAGAAAATGGAAATAATATAGTTATAGAATTGTTTCCAGATATTGCATTCAATACTGTTTGTAACTTTATCAATTTAGCAAATCAAAAATTTTACAATGGCACTATTTTTCACCGGGTTATTAGCAATTTTATGATTCAAGGCGGAGATCCAAAAGGAACAGGTGCTGGAGGACCGGGTTATTCAATTAAAGGTGAGTTTATAAGAAATGGGTTTGAAAATAATTTAAAACACGACCGAGGAGTTATTTCAATGGCTCGAGCTCAACATCCAGATTCTGCGGGTTCTCAATTTTTCATAATGCATCAGACGTCTTTGCATTTAGATGGGTTGTATGCTGGTTTTGGAAAAGTTATTAAAGGTATAGAAGAAGTCGATAGAATAGCAAATGTTGAAACGAATCATCAAGATCGTCCAAAAGTTGATGTGAAAATTAAAAGTGTTACTGTAGATACATTTGGCGAAATATATCCTGAACCCAAAAAGATTTAAAATTGATCTTTTCATTAATTTCTAAAAATTTAATCACTTACATCACATATCTGCTATAAAATGGTATACTAATACATATATTTTATTTGGAGGGTTTAAAATGGTGATGAAAGAATCTGTAAAAAGAGAAATTAGTGATTTAAAGAGTTTTAAAAAAATTTATGAAACTATTGCATTCTTAACCTTTACTATTCTAATATTACAACAACTGGTTTATTTGGTAGTTAATTTAATTAATTTTACTAAATTAGGCTGGTTTACTACTGCTAATTTTGCATCAGCTAATCTACAAGCGTTTATTTCTAGAATAGTCACTATTAATAGCACAAGTATCATTATTGTTATTTTGGCTATATTAGGTTGGCTTTTATATTATTTCTTATTATATATTTTAGTATGGAGATTTTCACAAAAACGTAATATGGCAAAATGGACGTGGACCTTATTTGTTTCTTTTGGGCCAACATTATTTTTTATTCCGGCTTATATTTGGTTTATTCTTTATGTATTCCGTAAACCAATTATGATTGTTATTAAAAAGATAATAGATGAGTTTAAAAAAAGCAATGTTATTGAGGAAGACACTGTTGCTACTAGTGAAAGTGATAATAAAAGTATAAGTAGTACAAATTAAAACCAGAAATAATAAGTAGTTGTAGGTAATGATTAACTAATGAAATAATTGTTTGTAAGCAAAGCATAAAATGCTTTGCTTTTTACTTTAAGTATATTAGTTTTCACCGAAAATATGATATAATCTATTTGCTTGAATATTTGGAAAGGCATTATGGTATTTCATATGAAAAACAAAGAAAATATATCGCATATTATTAAATTTACATTGTTTTCAATTTCAGCAGGTTTAATACAGATTGCTTCATTTGCATTATTAAACGAGTTATTAAGTTGGCCATATTGGCCATCTTATTTGATTGCTTTGACTTTATCTGTTCTTTGGAATTTTACTCTTAATAGAAAATTCACTTTTAAATCAGCAGCTAATATTCCTAAGGCTATGGCTAAGGTTGCTTTGTATTATGTTATATTTACACCTTTATCTACTCTGTGGGGAAATGCGCTTGAACAAGCAGGTTGGAATGAATATATAATTTTGGGTGGAACTATGATAATCAATTTTACTACAGAATTTTTATTTACTAGATTTTATGTTTATAAAAACAATATTAATACAGCAGTTAAAATAACCCATTAATAAGGGTTGTTTTGAGTATACAGTTATGAAAACCATGGCTAATACTATAACGATTGTCCTTTACTAGGTTTAATTACTATGTTATAATTTCTTTACTGGAATCATAGCTCAGTGGGAGAGCATCTGCTTGACGTGCAGGGGGTCGGGGGTTCAAATCCCTCTGGTTCCACCATAATGACTTTAAATAGCTTCCAAAAATTAGAGAAGAGGTATACTAAGAATACCACTCTAATGAAGGGAGCTATTTTTTATAGTAATAAATACAATTAAATTTATTTAGATAAATAATTTTGTTTAAAATACTAAAAAAATATAACTATATATATTGAAAATCTCCATAAAAAAGTTTATAATACAATTAAATGGAGGAAAAAGTGTGATAAAAACTGTTGAAGATCTAAAAATCAAATATAAGAATTATAGTGATGTAAACGGTAAAATCCGAAGAGAAATAAAAGTTGGAACTTATATACCAATCATTAGAGGGTTATACGAAACTGACAAAACTACTCCGGGATATTATTTATCATCATATATATATGGTCCTTCGTATTTATCTTTTGATTATGCTTTATCTTATTATGGAATGATTCCTGAAAGGGTCACAAATTATACCTTGGCAACTTATAACAAACAAAAAACAAAAAAATATATTACTCCATTTGGAACTTATATATATAGAGACATCCCTAAGTCTGCTTATCCATTTGATATTTTAGCTATTGAAGAGAATAATTATGTATATCATATTGCATCGAAAGAGAAGGCATTGTGTGACAAGTTATATTCTTTAAAAACAGTGACAAGCATAAGACAACTACAAAAAATGATTTTTGAAGATTTAAGGATTTACTCTGATGAGTTTTTCTCTCTCGACATAGACAAGTTGAGTAAGCTAATACCAAAATATAAGTCAAAAAACCTAATGTTATTAAAAAAATACATTAAAGGAGAAGCATATGCAAATCATAGATCAAATGTTGAAAAAATATGATACTGCAACATTCGAAGATAAAAAAAATGCTATAAAAGAAATAATGCAGGAAATTGTGTTATCCGGTCTATCACGAGCTAATTTCTTTTCCAAAGCTGCATTTTATGGAGATACAGCTCTAAGAATATTCTATAATCTTGATCGATTCTCAGAAGATTTAGATTTCTCTTTACTAGTAAGTAATCCAGATTTTCGTTTTGAAGATTTTATACCAGTTATAAGAGAAGAGGTAGAATCTCTAGGTCTAAAACTTGATATTGAAGAGAAAACAAAAATACAAGAAACAAGTATCAAGTCAGTTTTCTTAAAAGGTAATACAAAAGAGCATTTCTTATTGTTTTATCCAAATTCGGATCAAGATCTATCTATATTGCATTCAAATGAGAAAATAAAAGTGAAATTTGAAATAGATATCAATCCTCCAGATTTTGCGACAACTGAAATGAAATTTAGACTATTGCCATCTCCTTACCAAGTAAGAGTGTACGACTTACCTTCATTATTCGCTGGTAAAATAGACGCTGTTCTTAGAAGGAATTGGAAGACGCGGATAAAAGGAAGAGATTTTTATGATTATATTTTCTTTTTGGCAATGGATACACCAGTAAATATCAAACATTTAAAGGCTAGATTAATACAGACTGGGTTCATTGATTCTAAGTCCTTACTGAATCGACAATCATTGATAGCACTTCTTAGAAATCGATTTTCAAATGTCGACTTTGAAGAGGCGAAAAAAGATGTCTTGCCATTTGTTAAGGACACTAGAAAACTAGATATATGGAGTGCAGAGTTTTTTATAAATATTACAGAAAATCTGAGAGTAGTAAACGACTGAAATCTATGAGTATTTAATATTTTGAAAGGAAAGAGAAGTGAATTTGATGAAATTTAATATCTCACCTAGTGGTGATTATCCATTTGTTAAATATTTATTAAATGTATGCACCATACTTTTTTTTGCATGTTTTCTCTTTTTTTGGTATAGGGTAATTAATGCCGATACGAGTTATATTGGCGGAATAGTCATATCATGTGGAGGTATAATATTACTTTATAGTTGTTTGTTATTTGCAAATTATGATATATCTTTCATTGATGAATCTATCGTTATTACTAATTGGCTAAATGTAAAGAGAAAATATAGATTAGATAGTTTGGATAACGTAGTTTACAAGTATTACATTATTACAACAATACTCGTTTAGTAACAAAACATAAAATGAGTCCTGTAGAATACAGAAACAATATGATATAATAAAATAATCAAAAGAGGGGTTTGACCACTTTTCTTTCCAACTTTTAGAAGCTATTTCAAAAACGATTTTTACAAAATGTTGTTGAATCACTCATACTATGAAAAAAAAGCATAGATTATGACTAAAATACATTTTTAATCAATGCTTTAGAAAATAATAATAGTTTTTATTGCAATATAACATAATACTTTATGTTTAAAAAATAAGAAAGGAATACCTTTCGAAGAAGGAGAAAATAATGTTGAAATTTATTGAAACAAAAAAGGCACCTCAAGCAATTGGGCCATATTCACAAGCAGTTCTAGCTGGAAATACACTTTATATTTCTGGGCAGACACCTTTAAATCCCACTAGTATGAAAATATCTAGTTCAGAAGTGAAAGGGCAGACAAAACAATGCTTAGATAATATTCTAGGTATTACTATTGAAGCGGGATATGATATTAGTGATATCGTTAAATGTACTGTTTTTCTTAAAAACATGAGCGATTTTAAGGATATGAATACGATTTATGCAGAATTTTTTGGGCAACATAAACCAGCTAGAGTGACTGTTGAAGTTGCCAAATTACCATTAGATGCTTTAGTGGAAATAGATGCAATTTGTTATAAATAAAAAAAAGTTCAAGTTGAATTATTAACTTGAACTTTTTGTTTCTAAAAATTTTAGCTAATTATACCAAACAGTTTTTCGAATACCCTATATAGAAAATCAAGAAAGTTGCGTCCTCCAAAGAATGGAATTCTAATGAAAACATAGTTTATTTGACTGATAACGGGTGCGTTTGGATAGTAATAAGATAGCGGGATAAATATCATAAAGAATAATGAAATAATTACTAAGATTAAAAATAGTCTTTTAAACCATTTGGGAATCAATCCTTTAGATATTTTATCTAGTTTAGCATTATTCTTATTAGATTCATTTTGTAACAAATGAACTTCAGTTTGTAAAGAAATAATCATTTCTTTTAAAGATATAATTTCATTTTTTAACTCGTCTTGATTTTGAGAACTGTATATGGTTTTCGGATCAGTAACAGGTTGTTTTTCTAAAACTTCTTTTTTTACTGGTTTAACATCTTCTTCAATATCTAAGATTACATCATCTAAATCATCTGCTTTATTTGATACTATATTTTTATCGACTTCTGTGGGTTCTTTAATATCGGTTTTTATTAAATCTTCCTCAATTTTGATGATAGGCTCATCCTGAACTATAGGTTCTTCTTTAACGATAGGTTCTTCTTTAACGGTAGGTTCTTCTTGAACAATAGGTTCTTCTTGAACAATAGGTTCTTCTTGAACAATAGGTTTAGGTTTTTCTTGAGTTTCTTGAATATCTAGGATTTCAATTTCAAGTTGTTCGGTTATATCATCATCTTTGTATAATTTTCTCGTTGAAGGATGTTTCTCATCATAATCTTTAAACATATATTCAATCATTTGATCTTTATTTATATAAGCGAATGCAATGATATTATTAAGCCTTGCGAATTCTTCAAGTTCTTTAAGGTTAAATTCATTAAGTTCTTCATGAACTTCAGGAATGTATTCATTCCTGTTTTTTAATTCATTAATAATTATTTCTAAAACTTGAATTTTGGTTAATCTTGTCGGCACTTTAATTTCATATTTTGCTCCGATTTGTTTTAGTTCACTTATTGTAGCGCTTAAGACTACTCTTTTAGCAAACAAATGACGAAGAAGTCCGTCAAAAGTTCCTTCATCATCGTAGATTAAAGGTTCTAGGTCTTTATGAAAAAGTCTTAAAGGAGGTAATGATTGACTTGATTTATACTTTTGGGTTACTTTCTCTAAAAATTCTGTTATTAATTCTTTTGGAATGTCCTTCTTTAATAAATAACTAATCAATGATTTCCAAAATTCTTTCAAATACTCTTTATCTATTTCTTTATTATTAAACTTGAATATTTCGTTTTCAAATTGAGTTTCAGAAAAAGAGTCAAACCATCTTAATCTAGTTTGTCTTCTAGATTCTTCTAAGCGTTCTGGACCCTCCACATCGCTTTCTGCTTTTAATAATTCATTATACTCTTGTTCAAGTATTGGGAAAAGTACCTTTTGTAAAGCATTAAAACGAATAGATCTAGGAAAGCTTATATCCAATCTATTTAAAAAATACTTTATTTCTTCCCCAGGAACATGCACTAAACTTTCCACAAGCTCATTAATTGAATCTCGGTCATTTAACTTTTGAAAAATGTCTTGCATAATGATTCTCCTTTAACATTATTTCATAAACATGATAAAAGTATTATAACACATGTATTTTTAAAATTAAATCGACTATGTTGAAAAAACTAGAAAACAATAAGGTTTGATGAACTGTATTTTAATAATGGAAAGTATTCTATTCAGTTTCGAACATCTATTTTTAAAGTTTTTTAAAAAATACCAATAAATATCAAACTAGAAACGTATAATATTATGAAAGATAAAAAAGAGGTGAAAATTATGAAAAAATTTCTTTTATTATTAACAATTATGTTTGCTGGATTTGGATTACTGGCATGTACAGATTCAAATAAAATAGATTACTCAGATTACACTTATTTGTCATTGGAAATGAATCCATCGGTTGATTTTATTATTGACGAAAACGATAAGGTATTTACATATCATTTTAGAAATGAAGAGGCAGAAGTAATTGCTGCAGGATTAGATTTAATTGGAAAGAATTATGAGGAAGCTTTGCATTTATATCTAAACGCTGCAATAGATACTGGATTCATTGATGTTGAAAGAGCAGATGGTGCTGTAATGATTCAAGCTGGTGGAAAGAATGATGCTACAAATGAAAGCTTTATGTTACAAGTTCAAACAACACTTCAGACATTCTTTTATGAAAATGCGATAGGAGCAGTAGTTTTAAAGGGTAGTGAAGTCGATGAAGCGGCAAAAGAATTAGTGGATACATATGAAATAACATATGGAACAGCTAAGTTAATACTCGCTTATATGGAAGATAATGAAGAGGCTTTGATTGAAGATGTTCTGGAAATGGATCCAAAAGATTTACTTGATGGTGTTATTACTAAAGCAAATCAGTATAGAGATCTTTATCTAAATCAAATTGAAGCTGCAGCTCAAACAATAAAAGATGAACTAGTAGAAGCGCTACAACTACAAGTTCAGGCACATAGAAGCGCTGTTATTGATGCCAC
>JBAYZV010000035.1:0-13865 GCA_041672325.1 Candidatus Izemoplasmatales bacterium | reverse complement strand
GCCTAAAAAAGAAATTATGCCTCATATGGAAGCTGGAATTAGACAAGCTGGTATTATTCTGTTAGTTACTGGTGCCGGTGGTGCTTTAGGACAAGTAATTAAGGATACAGGCGTTGGCGATGAAATTGCTAATGCAATTGTTTCTTGGGGTCTTCCAGTAATCTTATTACCATTTATCGTTTCTACAGTTGTTAGATTCATTCAAGGATCTGGTACAGTTGCTTTAGTTACTGCAGCTTCAATTACCGCTCCTATCGTTTTAGCTGCTGGCGGATCACCTGTATTTGGTGCTTTAGCAGCGATGGTTGGTGGTGTATTCTTCGGATACTTCAATGATTCATATTTCCATGTAGTTAATCGTTCAATTGGTATCACTGATTCTAAAGAACAACTTAAGTTCTGGTCAGGAGCGACTACTGTTGCGTGGGCTGCTGGGTTCGTAGTTATCATGGTTCTAGATTTGATTCTTGGCGGAGTAATGTAATATATTCTTTTTATAATTGTAAAAATAGGCAATTTCAATTCGGAATTGCCTATTTATTTTAAAAAAAGATTTTGAAAGTTTGCATTAATAATTAGTGGAAAAGTGATATAATATGATTTGGTGATTACATGAAATTATATATGAAGCAAAAAGGTTTATTATGTCTAACCTTTATTGTATTTTATTTTTTAATTGAATCAATTACATTTAGATGGGTAGATTTTTCTTTTCTGCCACAGGCATTTCTTGTTGATGTGCTCTTTGTACTCGGAGTAGCTTCTGTTACCCTTTTATTTCGTTCTCACAAAATAGCAATCATTTACATGACAATTGTTTTAGCATGGATAATGGCTCTTTTCTTAGTGAATGCTACTATGTATTCGGTATATTTTGAGTTATTTACACTTCAGCAGTTAACTCTTATCGGTGAAGCAACTAATGTGTTTAATTTTGAATTTTTATCAATACCATCTATTGCTTTCGCTACGGTAATATCAATTTTGTATTTTACTTGGGTTATTATTCTATGGAGAAAATTTAATAGAAACAAAGTTTTTATCAATGGATATTATAAAAAAACATTTTCAATTTTAGCTGTTATATTTATGTTGATATTTTTAGTATTTTCAACTAATTTGAGAACGATAAAAAGATATAATAGTGCTGTTTACATTACAACTTTTAAGAGATCATCTTTGGAAGAATATGGGCTTTTAGCTTATTACTGGAAAGAAGCAGAAACCATTGTTTTAGGGAATGTAATTAATAATTATTCAGAAATTGGTGAAGATATAATACCTGTGAAAGACTCTATTCCCACAGAGTATTTTGGCTTGTTAAAGGATGCAAATATTATTACTGTGTTAGTAGAGTCGTTACAACCATTTGCTGTTAATGAAACTTTAACTCCTAACCTTTATAAAATGACCCAAGATGGAATTTATTTTTCTAATAACTATAGTGAAAATAAAACAAATTTTTCAGAAATGATTGCAATGACAGGTAATTATCCGACATTTCCATTGCTTGTAAATAGTTATGAATATGATTTTTCTTATTCATTACCAAGTATTTTGAACAACGGTAATAATTATAACACTGCTTATTTTCATGATAATGTAGGTAGTTTTTATTCTCGAGATAAATTTATGGATGATTTAGGTTTTGATAACAGTTATTTTCATTATGATTTATTTCCGGATGAAAAGTTATGGACTTGGAATGGCGATTATACTTTAGACAGTTTAACGGTTGAAAAAATGATTGATAATATGGACTTTACCTCAGAACCTTTTTATTATTATTGGGCTACTATGGTAATGCATGGTCCATATAATTATGGTTCTGGTAATAAAGCTTTGTTTGAGGAACTTGGTTATTTTGAAGCTATTGATCAAGCAGTGGCTGATGGGGTTTGGGTTAATCCGCTTGAAAATGGAGAAGAAGTTGATAGATTAAGACTTAGACATTATGAAGCAGCTGTTATGGATTTTGATAAAGCTTTAGGTATATTGATTGAAGAATTAGAATTAGCTGGTAAGTTAGATGACACAATTATTGTTTTGTTTGGTGATCATAGTGTGTATTATCATGAATTACAATTAAAAATCCATGATGCGGATAGTTCAGAGTATTATAATATGGATTTGTATAAAACATTTTTATCAATATACAATCCAATTTTGACAGAAGAGTATTTGAAGACAAACGAAACAACTGCAATTACTAGTTTTACTTCACCGCTTAATATTGTGCCGACACTATTTGATCTTCTGGGTATAATTAATAATCAAAATATGATGTTAGCTGAATCTGTCTTTTCGGGTGAGCAACAAGTATTTTATTCGAATAAATTAACTAGTTTCTTTGATGATAATCTTTATAGTAATGATGGGTATGAAATAATTTATAATAAGGAAGATGTTAATCAAGCATATATAGATGCTTTCTTAGCGATTTGTGAAAAACAAAGGAATAGATTAGAAATAGTAAATTATTGGTATGACAAAACTAAAGACAGTCAGTGATAGACATTTTGTTTATCATTGATTTTTTTGATATAATGAGATGATTTTACTTGCTAAGTTTTTAAAAAATAGTATAATATCATATATTGAATTAAAGGGGTGAAGACTGTGTGGGAATCAATTTGGTCTTTTATAACATCTGTGCCGTTGTGGGAAGTATTATTAATACTAGTTGCAAAAGTAATCGAAGTAGCAATTAGTACTTTAAGAATTATATTTATTGGTAAAGGTTTAAGAAAACCTGGTACGATGTTAGCGTTGGTTGAAATATTGTTATGGGTATTCATCGCATCAAGAGTGATTACTGGCATGAGTGAAACACCGATGAAAGGAATATATTACAGTATCGGTTTTGCTTTAGGGGTTTATCTAGGATCTATTCTCGAAAACCATTTAGCTGTTGGTAAAGTCTTGATTCAAGCTGTAATAATGAAAGATGAAGCTAATACTGTTATTAACGCTTTAAGAGAAGCCGGACATGGCGTAACTAGCATTGATGCTCATGGAAAATATAAAGAAAGAGAAGTTTTAATGATTTTTGCAAATAGAAAGAATAAAAATGCAATTTTAAAACTTATTTCTGATAATGATGATGATGCATTAGTGGTAGCTAATGAAGTTTCTTATTTGCGTGGAGGATTTGTTAGTCCTTGGAGAAAATTAGCTAAATAGAGTATTGCTATATATATAGAAGGTTTCTACAAAAAAAACGAAAAAATAATCCTTGAAATTTGAGTAGAAATCAGCTATAATATATAGCACGAGTTGCAGGTGTAGTTTAATGGTAAAATATCTGCTTGCCATGCAGAGGATGGGGGTTCGATTCCCCTCGCTTGCTCCAAAAAGACATTGTTGAATACACATAATTCACTGTATTCTAAATACATTTTACAGCCTAAACACTGTAAAGTCAATAAGAAAGGTGAAATTTATGAAAAAATTTATATTCAATTTAAAGAATATAAGAAAATCTAAAGGTATTAACCAATCTGAACTAGCAAAATTAATGAATACAAACCAACAACAGATAAGTAAATATGAAAATTCTGTTGAATTACCAGGACTAGAAAAATTAGTTGAAATAGCAATCTCTTTGGATGTAACTTTGGATGATCTCATTGAGATTAAACAAATTAAAGAAAATGAAAAGGACTAGATTAGTCCTTTTTGTTTATATATCACTTAATTATCATCATAAGGATAATAATTATCATAATCTAGTTTTAACATTGAATAATCAATTTCGAGATAGATCATTGTTTGTTTTATATCAGAATGGCCTAAAAGTTTGCTTATTGTTGTCAAAGGACACCCAGCAATAAGCAATCTGGTGGCAAATGTTTTTCTTAATCGATGCGGATGAATATTGTGTTTAAATTCTAAACTTACGTTCATTTTGTCTAAAAAGTGATAGAGACTATACTTGTTCATCCTTGCGTTCTTATTATAATTCCAAATTACATACTCTTTCTTTTGTTTTGAAGCTGCAACTAAAAATTTTCTAGATAGTTTTCCAAATAAAACATATCTCTTTTTTCCGTTTTTTGTATGCTCTAAATAAATACTCTCGGTTGTTAAATCCACATTCTTAAATTTTATATCAAATAGTTCAGATAATCTAACTCCAGTGTCTAGCAGTAATAATATTGATAAACCCCAAGATATGTTGTTAGGGTTATTGATATCTAAAGAATTAACATACTTTTTCACTTCACTATATTCGGTTTGATTTAATGCTTTAAAACCAGTAGTATCATCTCTCAACTTATATCTTTTTGGTATAGGCACTGAATAAAACCTAAACACTGTAATAGAAGATGATATTATATCATTAATCTTGCTATTCTTATTTTTACCTAAGTTTAAATAATAGTCGGTTAATTTTTCAAATATTTGATCATCAACATCTTCAACGTAAGCTACATTAATCTTATTAAATGCTAATAATAAAGACTTGAAATTCTTCTTGTAATACAAATAAGTTCCATGTGAGTTATATTTCTTAGAATGTTCAAGATACAAGGTAAATAGATTTTCTAGTTTTTGTCATAGAATCCTCTTTCTGCAAATAATATTACATGCGATATTCATTATACACTAAAATTATCAATATGAATTTGAAAAAATTTGCGAATTTTCCAACTGCTAAAATATAAAGAAAATCTATACTTTCAAATCGTTTTGAAATCGACTAGATTATTAAGATAAGTGCTATACAACATTGTACCAAGTATATATTATTAAAAAATAATGCTCAATTATAGTGAACCCCATATAGTGGACACTAAATAAAAAGAGTAAGATGTTAGTATTAAATTACTAGCATCTTTTTCTATTTAGGTGATAGATATGATATATTTATGAGTAAGAAAGCTTTTTGGATAACGAAGTTATCAACAAAAAGCAAAAAGAGGCACGACATAAAAACACATAAGGAGGAAAAATTTATGGCGAGCAAGGGACAAAAATTCAAGAAGGTACCTCTAGAAGAAAGATTGAATGCGGTGAAGGAAAAAATTCAAGAAGGTAAAAGTTATACTTATTTAGCACAAAAGTATGAAGTAAGTTGGAATACGGTAGAAAGTTGGGTAAGAACCTATCGGAGAGATGAAGGCTTAGACATCAGGGCGAAGGGAAGACCTAAGAAAGAAGAGACCATTGATTATAAGGAAAGGTATGAAATCTTAAAAAAGTTTCAAGAATACTTGAAGGAGGTCGATCAAGAGAAAAAATAGCCTTTATCACAAGATATAGGTATAAATATCATATAGAAGTGATGTGTGAAGTCTTGGAGATTAGCAAATCCACATATTACAAATATCGAAATACAGCAGACCCTGATTATCAAGATTACCTTATAATAAAAAAAGTGTTTGATAAACACAAGAAAGTATATGGATACAGAAGAATAACCGAAGAACTAAAACAAGAATATGGGTTAGTCATGAACCATAAGAAAGTATTAAGGATTATGAGTAAATATGGAATCATGGCTAAATATATCAAAGATATCAAACCAAACTATAGTAAAAAATATATCGAAGAACAATCGCAATCAGACCAGCTAAAGCGCAATTTCAAACAAAGAGGCTGGGTTACAGATATTACTTATTTGACATTGACAAGGAATGGCAAACGTGCCTATCTAAGTACAATCCTAGACCTAGAAACAAGAAATTGGATAGCATATAAGATTGGTAATTACAACGATAATAAACTAGTTATGGATACGCTTAATGAAGCTATCTATAAAACAAATGATCTGAATGGACTCGTACTCCATTCAGATCAAGGCTCTCAGTATCTTTCAACTGAATACAAAGTTATCTGCGAATCCAATGGTATTATCATATCCCATTCACGAAAAGGAAACCCCCTAGATAACGCAGTTATAGAAAGTTTTCATTCTATTTTAAAGAAAGAAACTCTCTATAATAATGATATCACATCTTTAGATGAATATATACAATTAGTCCATGAGTGGATGATTTTTTATAATACTATTCGTTTAAAAAATTAAAAAAGCAGACTCTTTTTATTTACAGTCTACTTTTATGGGTTCATTTCATTTGATTCTCTTTTTTTTGCTTTATTAATAAGAAAGAAAAAAATCATAATAAAGGCAATTTACTATAAGGGTTTTATCGATTCTATTTCGCCTGAACATATAGCTTTAATTTGTTTATTAACTTCAATGTTTAGGTGCCCTAAAATGCTTATATAAAGACATTTACCAATAATTAGCTTATTGTTTTCTTTGAATTGAATCAATTCATTTTTATAAGCCAAATATTTATTGCAATAATCAATTATTTTAGTTTGTGATAGTAAAAATTCTTGATAACTGTCTTCGAAAACTTGCAAGAATTTATTTAGAATTTTTTCTTTATTGAAAAAAATATTGGTTTCTTTTTTTAATGAGGTTGCTTTTGAAGCGATTTCATCAGGAAAAAACTCTTGATTGAGGTTTAAACCGATTCCGATAATTATAGCTTTCAAGTTTGGTTGAAATATTGACTCGACTAAGATGCCAGATGTTTTCTTTCTGTTTAGAAGCAAATCATTTGGCCACTTTATTTCTAAATTATTTGTGTATTCACTCAGTGCTTTATGTAAAGCATAGCCAGCAAATAATGGAATAAGGTCAATATTTATTGATGATAAATTATCTTTCAGTAGCATCGAAAACGTTAAACTATCATTATTAGAAAACCATAAATTGTCTTTTCTTCCTTTACCATGAGTTTGGTTTTTTGCGATTATACAATCGAGATGATTTAGTTTTTCGTAATTAGATTTTGCATATATATTTGTAGAATCTAAAGATTCAAACTCGATAATTTTCATTTTATCCAAAATAAGCTAAAAGTAACCCTGCGGCAATTGCACTACCAATAACTCCCGCAACATTTGGACCCATTGCATGCATTAGTAAATAATTATTTGTATTAGCTTTTTTACCTTCCTTCATAGCTACTCTAGCAGCCATTGGAACAGCGGAAACGCCTGCTGCACCAATAATTGGATTGATCTTTTCTTTGCTGAAAAGGTTCATTAATTTAGCTCCTAGTATTCCTGAAATTGTCGCGACTATAAAGGCGAATAAGCCTAAAGCAATAATCTTTAATGTTTCTAACTGTAAAAAGTTAGTTGCCTTTGTTGTAGCACCAACTGATAATCCAAGTAGGATTGTGATTGCGTATAGCAAGGTTTTTCCACTAGCATGAACTAAGTTTGGAACAACACCAGATTCTTTTATTAAGTTACCAAGCATTAACATACCGATAAGTGGTGCACTAGAAGGAATGATAACAATTGTGATTAAAGCGACGATTATAGGGAAAAGAATTTTCTCCTTTTTTGATACGTCCCTTAGTTGTTTCATTTCTATCATTCGTTCTTTTTTAGTTGTGAAAGCTTTAATTAACGGTGGTTGTATAATTGGGACGAGTGCCATATAAGAGTAAGCAGCGATTGAAATCGCTGCAAGTAAGTGAGGAGCTAGCAGTGATGAAGTAAGAATTGCTGTGGGACCATCTGCGCCACCAATAATGCCGATAGCTGCTGCCTCTTCGCCGGTAAATTTAAGAAGAAGTGCTCCTAAAAAAGTAATAAAAATTCCGACTTGGGCTGCAGCACCTAAAAGCATTGATTTAGGTCTAGCAATTAAAGGGCCAAAATCTGTTGTAGCTCCTATTCCTAAGAATATTAAACTAGGATAAATTCCATATGAAACGCCATAGTATAAATAACCAAACATACCTGAGTATTTAGTTATTTCTTCGCCATTCTCAATAATAGTTTCTTTGATGAATAAGTTGGTTCCAGGGATGTTAACTAGTAACATTGCGAATCCAATTGGAATTAGAAGATATGGTTCAAACTTTTTAAATATTGCTAAAAAAAGAAGTATAAGCGCTATGATAATCATAACAACATATTTCCAACCACCCGCACTGAAGAATTGATATAAGCCACTAGATTCAAAGAGTTTAGTTAATATATCTATCATTTTATTCAACCTTTATTAATGGTTGGTTGCTATCTACAGAATTACCTTCTTGAACAAGAATGGTTAGAATCTTGTAATCTTTATCTGCGGTTATATCGTTTTCTAATTTCATAGCTTCTAGTATTAATAGTGAATCGCCTTTTTTTACCAATTGACCAGGTTTAACAAGGATTTTTTGAATTGTACCTTGCATTGGGGATGCAATTGTTGTGCCTCCTACATTAGTTTGTGTTAAATTAGTTGGCTTTTCTGTTTTAATTGAACCAGAAATTTCTTCAACAGACTCTAATTCTATAATATATGTTTTTCCATTGACTTTTACATTGTATATTTTCATTATTCTATCTCCGTTATTGACATTAGTTTAGGTTCTTTTTTTGTAGTTTCTCGATAATCAATTGACGCTATTAGAATTGCGGCCATTAAATCATCATTTAATTCGATTTTAGTTTTTTCTTGATTAATATGATTAGTTTTTTGTGGGCTAAGTTTTCTTAATGGTGTGATTGATATAATGATAATGAATATAATTGCAATAACAATAACAATACTTAACAAAGAAAACAATATACCATCAATAAATGTAATTAGTATCATAAGATATCTCCTGTATCAAGAGTAAAGTTGATTACTTGATCTTGGTTTTGTGTTAAAAACTTATAGGCTACTGATTCAAATAATACTAAGCTTAATACATCTTCATCTGATTTAGCTAAGTTTTTATATTTTTCTTTAAATACTTCAAACTGCGGTAATAAGTCATCAGCTGGCCTTTTTAGAAGAACAGTTTCGTCACCAATTATGCTTTTTCTAAACTCAGGATCTATGTATCCAGGGGCTTTCCCATAAAGACCTTTCAAATACGCTTTAATTTCATCAGGGACAAGTTTGTAACGTTCACGACTTAGAATATTCATTATGGCTTGTGTTCCAACCATCTGAGATATTGGTGTAACAAGTGGTGGATATCCTAAATCTTTCCTTACTTTAGGAACTTCTATTAGAACTTCTTCATACTTGTCTAATGCTTTTTGATCTTTAAGCTGACTTAACAGATTAGATATCATTCCGCCAGGTATTTGACTGTGAAGTATTTTTGGGTTAGGAGTTAAAGCTTTGGGATTTAATATCCCATTAGCTAGGTATTTGTCTTTAATAACTGTTAGAATATCTTTTGCTTTTTCTAGGTGAGCAAAGTCTAACGTATTTTTGTTACCTAAAAGGGTTGCGATAGCTTCAGTAGCTACTTGAGATGTTCCGCCTGAAAGTGGTGATAGTGCTGTATCAACAATATCGACACCAGCCTCAATGGCTCTTAGGTAAGATACTGGGGCTAATCCTGAAGTTGCATGAGTATGGAAGTTAATAGGTATTTTCACATTATTTTTTAGAGCTTTTATCAAATCATAAGCGGTGTCAGGAGTTAATATTCCTGACATATCTTTGACGCAAATTGAATCAGCGTTCATTTTTTCAGCTTTTTTAGCTAAGTCAATATAATAATCAATGTTATGAACTGGACTTGTTGTATATGAGAGAGCGATTTGTAAGATTCCCCCATATTTTTTTACTGCTTTAGCGGAAGTTTCTAAATTTCTTAAGTCGTTTAGAGCGTCAAAAATTCGGATAATATCAATTCCGTTTTCGATTGACTTTTCTACGAATTTCTCAACGATGTCATCTGGATAATGCTTGTATCCAAGAATATTTTGACCTCTAAAAAGCATCTGTAATTTAGTGTTCTTTACAACACTTCTTATTTTTCTTAATCTTTCCCACGGATCTTCATTTAAAAATCTAAGACAAGCATCAAAAGTGGCGCCGCCCCAAACTTCAAGTGAATAGTATCCTGCTTTGTCAAGCTCTGGTAAAACTGATAATATTTCATCGGTAGTTAATCTTGTAGCCATTAAGGACTGGTGCCCATCTCTTAAGGCTGTTTCAACAAATTTTACAGTCATAGCAAATCTCCTATCTAGTACAAAAAAAACTGATTCAAATGTAGATTGAATCAGTTATATTATTTCTGAAAGCAATCACTTTGATGTTTATATCAAACACCATCATTATAACACTTTTGTTATTAATTTGAAAACAAAAAAATAATTATTGTTGGAAGCCAAATTTTATATATAAATTTGTAATTAAATAATTACAAATAATTAAGAAAAATTGACTATTTTAATAGATATAAGATGTTAACATCTAAATATATTGATAATTATATTTTTAATTAATTATCAATATTGAGAAAAATATTTCCAGAAATTCTTGAATAATAATGTATATACTAGGATTAAAAATGTGTGTTTAAATCATTAGTGATGTTGGAAAAAAGATTCTTTAAGAATTAGATATTTTAGAGTTTAGACATAAGTATTTGAACAGTTTTTGAATTCTTTAGAAATGGGTTATTAATGTGTTAGAGAAACATTTTGGTTATGAGTAATATTTATACATATTATTATAGAAAAAACTCTATTCTTGTATTTATAAATGATAAATTTTTTTAATTGTTTTCTAGAATGTAGTAAGTTTTATTGATTTCATTAGTTAAACGTATTACAATGAATTGAAAATGATTTTATAAATACTTTGAATTATTAAAAAATTCTTAGTTTTAATTTGAATGGAGTTATTATGAAGAATATATTTGTTGTTGGAAGTTTAAATATGGATTTAGTTTTCAGTGTTAAAAAAGTTCCCAAACAAGGCGAAACACTACTGAGTAATAATTTCACTATGCTTTCTGGAGGAAAGGGAGCCAACCAAGCAGTGGCTAGTTCTTTTTTGGGAAGCACTACTTATATGATTGGAAATGTCGGTCAAGATCCATTTGGAAATACAATTATTGATAACTTAAAACTTGCTGGTGTTTATACAGATAATATTCATAAGACTATTGAGAAACAAACAGGAGTAGCATGCGTCATTCTTAGTAATAATGATAATAGGATTATTCTTGATCAAGGAGCAAACGGCTTTACTTATTATGAACAAGTAAGAAAAGCGCTAAAGGAATTGGCTAAAAAAGATGATGTGTTTTTAACTCAATTGGAGATTCCGGTTAATACAGTAGTAAAAAGTATTGTTTTGGCTAAAAATATGGGCTTAAAAACAATCTTAAATCCAGCTCCTGCAAGTATTTTGCCAGAAGAAGTGTATACTTATATTGATCTTATTATCCCTAATGAAATTGAAGCGGAAATAATCACCGGTTACGAAAGAAGTAATGCTGATTTTGACAGATTAGTGGTAGATTTCTTTATAAGTAAAGGCGTTAAAGAAGTTGTAATAACTAAGGGAAAACAAGGACTAGTTTATGGAAATAAAAAAATTGTGAAGAAAGTTGATGCTTTCGATGTAACTGTAGTTGATACTACAGGAGCGGGAGACGCTTTTGTTGGAGCTATAGCTAGTGAAATTTCCAAAGGTAGAGATGTCTTAGATTCATTAACGTTTGCTTCAGCAGCATCTGCTATAGCTGTTTCAAGGTTTGGTGCGCAAAAGTCAATGCCCACTATTAGTGAAGTAGAATGTTTTATAAAAGGACACTCATTAGTATAAAAACAAAATGATTTTAGTCATATTATTAATTGTTCAGAATTTTTGTTCTATTTCAATTAAAATAAGAAGTGGATTCAATGTTACTTGAATTCACTTTTTTCTTTAAACTTTTTCACTTTATTGATATACTATTTAAGAAGATAAAAAAACTATGTGAATGGTAAATCGTATTTTTGTGGAAATGGCTCTTTTAAAGGCAATTACATTACATGCGTTTTTAGAACATACTATTGATTATTTACTTTCAAAGATTCAATAAAATGTTAATAGACATTTTTTGATATAAAAAAATTACTTTAGGAGAAATGAATATGATTAAAAAAATGAGTCGAAAGATTCCGAACTTTGTTCAACTGTTTATTTTATTTATGTTAGCTTTTTATTATTTATATCAACATGTTAGTTTTAATAAATCTATATTTGATATGTTACGGGAATTATTGCCGGTATTGTTAGTAGTGATTGCTGTAATCGTGCTCGGTTCTAAAAAGAAGATGTTTGTAAGTCATACTATTTTGTTTATTGCGGCCTATTTAAGCCCTG
Organism: Candidatus Izemoplasmatales bacterium; assembly: GCA_041672325.1. Taxonomy (GTDB): domain Bacteria; phylum Bacillota_I; class Bacilli_A; order Izemoplasmatales; family Hujiaoplasmataceae; genus UBA2289. Next base: position 1,732 of record JBAYZV010000035.1, on the reverse strand, counting down.
GAAAGAATGCAATTATGACTCTATTAGGGTTTAACTTTCAAACAATGCAGTTTAATAATAGTATTGTTTTGTCCACTATTATTTTCGCCGCGATCTTTATATATATGATTTTGATGATTATATCTTATTTATTGAATGATAATCTAAGTAATTCGAATCATAGAGGAAAAGTAGTAGCGCTAATATTGATTTCACTAATATTTGTGAATCTTATTGATAATATTAATGTTGGTTTCTATTTTGCAATAGCTTTATTTGCTTCTGTGGCATTCGGCACTCAGGTATCATCACTATTAATTGTGCTAGCAATATTGATTGATTTACCTTTTCAAATAACAGAATATATTATTGACAAAAGTTTATTTGAACATAGTTTAGGATATTTCATTTTTGCTCTAACTGGATTAGTCTTGATTTTCATAAATTTTAAATACTTGTTTAAAAGTAAATCGTAAAAAATTTAGAGTTTATAGTCTGAAAAACTAAAAGAACATCTAAATATAAGCCTTTTAGGTTTTTGTTTTTTTTAAAAAATTAAAACAAAATATTAAATATTTTTTTAAAAACTATTGTGTTAATTTATTTAGTATGTTATCATATAAAAGTCAAATCCATTTTCTAGTTTATGTACTATGAATACGGACGAATGACAAAGCTAAAACCGGAGTAATCCGGCGACAGAAAACTATAGGGTCTCTATGAGATAGCCAGTTGCCTTTCAATACGTTCATAGAATATAACTAGAGTAACTGTTCTAGTTGGATTTGTTTTTTTTTGCTAAAAAAACAAACGTTAAGTAATTATTGTTTATTTATTAATGATAATTATTTGAAAGGAAGGATAAAAAATAATGCCAATAATTTTTTATTGGTAAATAGAGTTTAGAGAATGTTTAAATCTAGAGATTTATTTACTTAGATATAGTTACAAAATTTTAGATGACATTACTTAGAGGAAATCAAAATGATGGGAAAATATTTACGTTTAGTTATAAGTGTAATATTAATCTCTATCGTACTATGCTCATTAAACACATCTAGTTATATTTTGCTAAACGAATCTGATGAAACCAATCAAGTTGTGTTAGAATCATTTTCGGAAGAAAATAAACTAATAGAATTAAAACAAAATGTGAGTAGGACATCTGAGACTACAATTGAATTTGTGGGAGTAGGAACTGAAGCTAACCCATACATCATTAGTCAAGCTAGTGATTTAGTATCGTTATCCGCCATCGTGGCAGAAGGTAACGATTTTTCAGGTTTTTACTTTAAAGTAGTTTCAGCAACTGGTACTATATCATTAGGAAACTTTATACCTATTGGCTCTTCAGCAAAACCATTCCGCGGTCATTTTGACGGCGGTTTTGTTACGTTTGATTTAGCTATTCTTAGAACGACAACCAATTATCAAGGTTTATTTGGTTATGTAGATGGTGGAACAATTAAGAATTTATCAATTACAGGATCCGTTAATGGCGATTACTATGCAGGTGGTGTTGCTGGATATCTTAATTCCGGTACCATAGAAAATGTTTATAACTTAGCTTCGATAGAAGGTTTACATTATGTAGGTGGTATTGTTGGTTGGGCTAATTCAGGAACTATTCAAAATTCTTATAACAGTGGGAATATTAAAGCTAGAGGTACAGCAGCAGGTGGTATAGCAGGGAGAATCCAAGGAGCTGCTGCAGCTAAGGTTTATATAAAAAACACATATAATAATGGGGAAG
>JBAYZV010000034.1:0-14096 GCA_041672325.1 Candidatus Izemoplasmatales bacterium | reverse complement strand
CATGAAAAATGGTATAATTTCTGCATGAGAACATCTCTCTTTCTTGGGAGGTACGGTGAATCATTGCAGAATCATTATACCACAAGGGCTGAGGTGTTCTCTGTTTTCATTTAACTTTACAATACGTTGTAATAAAAAAGGAGGGTAATTATGAGAAAAAGCAATTTTCAAATTCTGCAAGAACACTTCGATTTGCGGAAAGAAAGAAAAAGAATTGAAAAACTTTTTAAAGATATCTTATTTTATAAAGATGATTCTACTGAATGGAGCCCAGAAGAATTGGTTGATCAATATCTTTTTTATAATTGGAAACAAAGAAACAGGTGTATAGATCTTGCTGACATGAAAGAAGTTCTTTGTATAGACGATCTTTTTGAAGATGATGAACCGTCAATAGATAATTTAGTTAAGTATTTAGAATATGTAGTGAATATATTATATCTTGCAGAAAGTTATATGAAAAACAACGATAAAATTAATTACTATAAAAACTACATTGTTTTACGTGAGAACCTTAATACACTTCTTGATAATATTAACCACGAAATCCACTTATGTAAAAACGACGAAAAGGCTCTAATAGTACCAAAAAACGAAGCGGTAACTGCTGTTGCCGATATTGTTAAACCTGAAATAGCGCTAAAAGTAATCAAATATAACCATTATTTGTTAAAGGGTGATATTGAAACTAAAAAAAGTATACTTTTAGATCTAGGGGAAAATCTGGAACCTAAAAGAAAGGAACTTAAAGAATTAGATAAAACATTAGAATCCAATATATTTTATTTATTGAACAATATGAATATAAGACATAATAACAAAGATAAAAGTGGTAAAAATTACAAAGAGTTTGTTTATGAAATGGAATTAAATCAATTAGAAGAATGGTATGATGAAATTTACCAACTGCAATTATTGGCTTTTCTTTTGATAAAAAACGTGGAGCGTAACAAAAAAATTGAAGATTTAAAAATAAAAATGGGGAAATAAAATAATGAAGAACAAGCTTGACGGTCTTTCAATGGACATAGAACAAATCGAAATGGACAAGCTCCGCGCGGTATTTCCACAATGCTTTGTTGAGAGCAAGCTGGATATTGACAAGCTTTTGTCGCTTTGCGGCGAATATATCGACAATGATTTTGAAAAGTATAAATTCGAGTGGAAAGGCAAATCGGAATGTTTGCGTATCGCGCAGCAGCGCAGCATGGGAACGCTTCGCCCTTGTCCGGAGGAGAGCGTGGATTTTAATGCCACACAAAATTTATACATAGAGGGCGATAACCTCGAGGTGCTAAAGCTGCTGCAAACGGCGTATTACCGCAAGGTCAAGATGATTTATATTGACCCGCCGTACAACACCGGCAATGATTTTGTGTATGAGGATGATTTCAAAAACCCGTTGGCGCGGTATAAGGAAGTAACCGGCCAGACGACTAAATCCAACCCCGAAACCATGGGGCGGTATCACACTAACTGGCTGAATATGATGTATCCGCGGCTGCGGTTGGCGGCAAACTTGCTGCGGGATGACGGAGTTATATTTATCAGTATCGATGACAATGAAGTGCATAATTTGCGCAAAGTCTGCGATGAGGTTTTTGGAGAAGAGAATTTTGTTATAAATATAGCTTGGCGTAGAACAGACAACCAACCAAATATTGGAAAGTTTGCACGCGTAAAAGAATATGTTGTATGTTATTGTAAAAACTCGTTATCCTTAACATTTGACAAGCTCTCATTAACTGAAAAAGCTAAAAATGAATATCGTTATGAAGATAAAAATGGTAAATTTCGACGTGCAATACTTCTCGATAAAACGAGAGGAAGACATGTATTTCCAATAAAAACAAAAAGCGGGAATATACTAACAGGTCCATGGATGATTAATGAATTTGATTTTATGAAGTTAGATTCAGAAGGTGGCATTTATTGGACAAGTGGCGGTGATGAGCAACCATATGGAAAAATATATCTCTCTGAAAGTAAAGGGCAAATTCCTAATGATTTTTGGGGCATTGAATTTGGTACTAATCAAAGAGCAAGTTTAGAAGTTGAAGCTTTATTTAATAAGCGCTTGTTTGATTTCCCGAAACCCGTATCTTTACTAAAAACTCTTTTAAGTATTGGCTTAGATAAAGATTCTATCATCCTCGACTTCTTCTCAGGCTCCGCCACAACCGCCCATGCGGTCATGCAACTCAATGCAGAAAATGGCGGCAACCGTAAATTTATTATGGTGCAGTTGCCGGAGCTGTGCGATGAAAAATCCGAAGCGTACAAGGCCGGATATAAAAACATTTGCGAAATCGGCAAAGAGCGTATCCGCAGGGCAGGGCAAAAAATTAAAGAAGAAGCGGGAATACTTTTAGGAAACCTTGATATTGGCTTTAAAGTATTTAAGCTTGACACTTCTAACCTAAAAACTTGGGATTCGTCTTTCATCGCCGAGGACGAGCTATCTGAATTGACTAACCGAATGAACGATATGATGAATACGATTAAACCCGACCGTTCCGACTTAGACATGGTCTATGAAATTATGCTTAAAATGGGCATACCGCTGACTTATTCCGTCACCAAGGTTAACATCGGCGGAAAGACTGCTTACTCCATCGGCGATGAGAGCCCGCTGCTTGTCTGTTTGCGGGAAGGTATTACTACCGAAACCATTGAGCAAATGGCGGAGGAATATATCCCGTCAAAAATCGTGCTGTCTGAAAAATGTTTTACCAATGATACCGCGATGGCGAACGCACATTATGTGTTAAAGGATCGAAAGATCGAATTGAAATTGGTTTAGAAAATAGTAATAATAGGAGGGCATTTAAAATGGCTAATACAGAAATAAAGCAATTTGCAATAACTCAATTATTGTTAAACTCGACCAACCCCCGTTTCGACCCTGTTCAACATCAAGTAGAAACAATTGAAGCAATGCTCAAAGACCAAGGAGATAAGCTCGTTGTTTTAGCTAAGCATATTGTCGCTAATGGACTAAATCCAGCAGAGCTTATTATCGTACAGCCAAAGGATAACAATCAATGGGTTATACGAGAAGGAAATAGACGGATTACGGCTCTGAAAATACTAAATCAACCCACTTTAATTCCAGATGCTTATGCAAAAATCAAGCGGGATATTAAGGATTTAAGCAATTCAACTAATAATGATCTTTTTAAAAATATTAACTGTGTTGTTATTAACGATGAAAAAGTTATAAATGAATGGATTCGATTAAAACACACAGGACAAAACGAAGGAGCTGGCGTTGTTAGCTGGGACACTCTTCAGAGCAGTAGGTTTCAAGCCCAGGTTAGCGGCAAGCCTGATGCTAAAATGTTGTTTTATGAACTTTTATCTTCGTTATTTGAAATTCCGATAAAGATACGGGAAAATTTTTCAAATATAAAAAAAACTAATTTTGATCGTTTAATTGGCGATCCATGTATAAGGCATCTCTTATGTATTGATTATTCCAATGGTGAATATTCGCTTAACAAAGGTGTAAATGAATTTTTATTAGAAGTCTTAAAAGACTTAGCCATTACTGACATTAGCGTAGGAAAAATTTACTCAAAAAAAGATAGGCAAAAATATATTGAAGAGCTGAGAGCCCGGATTTCAACAAAACAAAAAGATGCCCCTAAGGAAAACGAAGAAACAAAGTATACTGACGAGTCTATCTCAGGAAACGGACATGCAAAAACCGAACAAGAACGAATAAGCTCTCAAAGCGATAATACTTCGGACGGCACTCAAAGTTTAAATCTAAGTAATCAAATTAACAATTCCAGTTCGAGAAGCTACCCCATAAAGCGTAAAACACTTATCCCTTCTCAACACAAATTAACAATTGGTCATGCACGTATACTAAAGATTTTTAATGAATTAAAAACTTTAGACGTTGCTACATATCCCAATTCTACAGCTTTTACCTTTAGAGTTTTCATGGAATTAAGTGGCGATTATTATATATCATATAAAAGTCTTCAAAATGTTTCTGTGGACAGTAAATTTACTCAAAAAATTGATGCGATTGCAAATTATTTTGAAACAAATGCAATTATGACAAAACACGAGCTAAGAGCAGCAAGGCAAATGGGAAGCAGCCAAACTCAAAACAACTCAATAAAAACATTTCATTCTTATATTCATAATAAAGATGTTACACCTATCGCAGATGATCTAAAAACTGCATGGGATGATTTATGGACATTTATTGAAAACATTTGGAGGTGATTTTATGGCACACCCATCCCCATTGAGATATCCAGGCGGAAAAATGAAATTAGCCAATTTTATTTACGATGCTATTCTATTAAATGACATCCAAGGTGGAACATATATTGAGCCATTTGCAGGCGGTTCTAATGTTGCTTTATTTTTATTATTTCAAGAACAAGTTAAAAAAATCGTTATCAATGATATCGATAGAGCAATATACGCAGTTTGGCATTCTGTTTTATATAACACTGATAAATTATGCAATAAAATAATAGAGACTCCGATAACGATTAATATATGGGAAGAACAAAAAAAAATACAAAAGATTAAAAACGATGCAAATTTGTTTGATTTGGGCTTTTCAACATTTTTTCTAAATAGAACAAATCGTTCTGGAATTATAAATGCAGGACCAATAGGAGGAAAATCTCAGGACGGGAACTGGAAAATTGATGCTCGTTTTAATAAAAAAGATTTAATAAAACGAATTAGAAAAATTGCTCTTTATAAATCCAGAATTAATCTTTACAATAAAGACGCAATTGATTTGATTTGTGATATTTCCCCCGAATTAGATGAGCATAGTTTGATTTACTTTGACCCTCCTTATTATAATAAGGGCTCATCATTATACACAAACTCTTATAAACATGAGGATCATAAGGCATTAAGCGAATTTATTAAAGGCCTTAATTGCAAATGGATTTTAACATATGATTATATACCTGATATTATAAACATGTATCGCTCAACCGAAAGAAGGCTTTTAACCTTATGTTATACTGCCTCTAAGAAAATATCAGGTAATGAGATGATAGCATTTAGCAAGTATTTTACGATTCCACAAAATAAATATTCTGCAATAAATATTGAATAGTAAAAGCGGTGACTCCATGAAACTTAAATTCAAAAACCAAGACTTTCAAACCGATGCGGTGAATGCGGTTGCGGACTTGTTTTGCGGTCAAGAGCGGATGCAGTCCACATTTACGGTGGAACAGGATGATCCTCGGCAATCGCTTATGAACAAGTTTGGATTTGGCAATAAACTGGTTATCGACGACAAAACGCTGCTAAAAAATATGCGTGCCGTGCAGAAAAAGATGAACTTGCCGCAAACACCAGATTTGAATAATAATCACTTCTGCGTTGAAATGGAAACCGGAACGGGCAAAACCTATGTGTATACCAAAACTGTATTTGAACTAAACAAACGGTATGGGTTTACTAAGTTTATCATTGTTGTTCCGTCGGTTGCTATTCGCGAGGGCGTATATAAATCGTTGGAAATCACGAATGAACACTTTAGCAATCTATATGATAACGCGCCCTGCCGATATTTTATTTATAATTCCGCAAAGCTTTCGGGTGTTCGGCAGTTCGCTACTTCCGCCAATATTGAAATTATGATTATCAATATCGACGCATTTAAAAAAGCGGAAAACGTTATTAATCAGGCGCAGGACAAGCTGAACGGTGAAACTGCGATGCGCTACATACAGGACACTAACCCGATTGTTATCGTGGATGAGCCGCAGAGCGTAGATAATACGCCTAAAGCCAAAGAAGCGATCGCGTCGCTGAATCCGCTTTGCGTATTGCGATATTCGGCGACCCACCGTGAAAAAATCAATCTGCTTTATCGTCTGATCCCAGTGGACGCGTATCAAATGGGGTTAGTAAAGCAGATTTGTGTATCCAGCAACCAAACTGCCAATGATTATAACAAGCCGTATATCAAGCTATTATCGGTGTCTAACGATAACGGTTTTAAGGCCAAGCTTGAAATTGATATTGAAGATAAGGGCAAAGTGACACGCAAAGCCATTACCGTTAAACCTGATGCCGATTTATTCATGCTGTCCGGTGAGCGGGATTTATATAACGGTTATACAATTAGCGGTATTGACTGCACGACAGGTTTTGAAAGCGTGGAGTTTGCCAATACCGAGCTTGTCCGATTAGGGCAGGCTATAGGCGCTGTGAATGAAAACATTATCAAACGAGCGCAGATACGCCGTACCATTGAAACGCATTTTATCAAAGAATTATTGTATTTGGATAAAGGTATCAAAGTGCTTTCGCTTTTTTTCATTGATGAGGTTAAAAAATATCGCGCAGAGAATGGCGGCAAAGGTATTTATGCCGAAATGTTTGAAGAATGCTATGAAGAGCTTTTGAATCTTCCGAGGTTTGCACCATTAAAGGAAAGATTTGACGCCAATGTTTCCGCCGCCCACAACGGTTATTTTTCACAGGACAAAAAGGGTATTTATAAAGATACCAAAGGCGACACCATTGCCGATCATGATACATACAGCACAATTATGAAAGATAAAGAATGGCTGTTATCCTTTGATTGCCCGCTGCGGTTTATCTTCTCTCACTCTGCGCTGAAAGAAGGATGGGATAACCCCAATGTATTTCAGGTTTGCACTTTAATTGAACAAAAATCCACATTTACCTGTCGCCAAAAGGTGGGGCGAGGCTTGCGGCTTTGTGTGAATCAGGACGGAGAGCGGCTTGAAGATAAAGATATTAATGTGCTTCATGTTATGGCGAACGAGAGCTTTGCGGAATTTGCCGCTATACTGCAAAAAGAAATCGAGCAGGAGACCGGCGTAAAATTCGGCGTGCTTGAAATCAGCCTGTTTTCCGGTATTATTTACAGCGAAGAAAAAACGGTTGAGAAGACCGTTACGCCAACGCAAGCGCAAAATCTAATCAGCCATTTTGAAATGAACGGATATCTCGAAGACGGGAAACTGACTAAAACAGCCAAGCAAGCGGCAGAAAACAAAACGATAGAATTACCGCCGGAGCTTGCCCCGGTTGCGAAACAGCTAACTGAAGTTTTATCGAAGATTGAGAACGAGATTGACGAAGCGGCTATTGCGAATATTACATACACAGAGACATTCGTTGAAGAAAAAACCATTTCATATGAGGATGCAAAAGAACTTATTAATTGCTTTGAAAACAAAGGTTATATCGGTAAGAGCGGAAAAATAAAGGACACTCTGAAAACGCAACTTGCAGCCGGAACGCTGGATTTAGGAGAGCGGTTTTCACAAGCGGCACAAAAAGCTATTGTTCGTGCCATTGAAAAGGCTGATAGTAAACCGCAGGTACGTGATGCGTCGCGTGATGTAGTTGTTAAGCTTAATAAACAGGTTATGCTTTCGCCGGAGTTTATGGAGTTGTGGGATAAAATTAAGCAGAAAACTTCATATCGAGTTGAAGTGGACAGCGATAAGTTATGCAATGGTTGTATCAAGGATTTGAAAGATATGGAGACTATTCCGAAAGCGCGTATTATCTCGCAAACAGCGGAAATTCATATCAACCGTCCGGGCGTTAGTTATACTGAGCGGGATTATCGCACCAGCGATTTGGGGCAATCGTATACGGTACTGCCAAACATTGTCGGCATTCTCAGTGAGCAATGCTTGATTACACGCAAAACAGCAGTACATATTTTAGCCGAAAGCGGCCGGCTAAAAGACTTTTTAAATAATCCGCAAATGTTTATTGAGCGCGTGACTGAAATTATCAACAACCGGCGGCATGAACTGGCGATTGACGGTATTCGATATATCAAGCTTGCAGGCGAAGAATATTCTGTTATGGAAATTTTCGATAATACAGAATTTCTTGCTAATCTTGATAAAAATGCGGTTGCAGTTAAAAATAGTGTGTATGACTATATTCAATACGACAGCAGCACGGTTGAAAAACCGTTTGCTTTAGAGCTCGATAATGATCCGGATGTAAAAATGTTCTTTAAAATCCCGAGTCGTTTTAAAATTGAAACACCCATTGGAACTTATAATCCTGATTGGGCGGTTTATTTTGATAAAAACGGTGTGCAGAAGCTCTATTTTGTATTTGAAACCAAAGGAAGCACAAGTTTATTTGATTTGCGCACGCCGGAGCAGCTGAAAATCCATTGCGGAAAACGGCATTTCAAAGCATTGGATAATGGTGTGGTATATCAGGTAGCAACAGACTGGAAAAAGTGTAAGATAGAAATGTAGTTTAATTATAGAGATAAGCTTAAAGGATTACTTCCAGCACCCTTCATACCGTACCTGTATCAAAAATCGCCGCATTTCTTTCTTGATCAGCATCTGCATAATTTTTGTCAGTGCGGAATGCTCTGAGCATCTTGTTTAGCGCAACCTGACCGATGTTGGAAATAATATGACTAACATATCGGAGGCTTCGTGTTACTGGTTGTTGAGTGATTTTCTTTGTTTACAGCATATCAAAATCTGACTTGACTTTGTTGGTATAAAAAGTTACTATTTTCTATGCTGACTTGTCTCGAAAATGTACCGGCATCCTCCTCATAGGGGTGTGGATTGAAATGTACTTATAGTTGTTTCCGGCGCCGAGCGCTCCGTGTCGCCCCCCTCATGGGGGCGTGGATAAAATATAAAAGTTATACTAATCAATTATCCCGTCGTTTTCCATCAGAGGGTCTTCCGAATAGACGCGGCGGAGATCGAAGTTTTTAAGCTTTCCGCTGTTTTTGATAAATGAGAACGGCTTACCCGTGACATTGACCTGTTCGCAGTCACAAATAGAAACATTCGTTATTTCCGTATCCTCGCATATACCGACAGTCGGAAGAGCACAGCGGGTTTCGTATCTGCTGAGATTGGATATACGCAGGTTTTTCATACGAAGGCCCGATTTAATGGCTATGAGCGGTTCGTAGTTGCCGGGAACGTCAATCGTCCCCTCGCAAAAAGAAGCGCTGATGTTTTCCAGAGTGAGGTTTTCTACTATTCCTTTTTTGCCATGGGCTTCGTAATATTGGCTTATGGTGACGCAATACGCGTAAAAGGACCCGTAAACATCGGAAATATGAATGTTCCGTATGGGGGTCGAAACCGAAAGTATCCGGACGGCGGAATGGCATTTCTCCGAATAAATGCCTTTGACGGCGATGTTGTCGATGGGACCGTGGCATCCGTCGTCTGAAGTGATGGCGAACAAATCGTCGTGACAAGCGCCTTTTAAATCGTAGACATACCCGTTTTTGCAACCGCCCTCACAATGGATCCCATCAAGATTCCAAAGCTTGGGGCTGCCTTCAGTGTAGTCAAACACGATATGCCCGATTGTAAAATCCTCTACATAAGCCAGCTGAACGCCGTAAACCACGGGATTACGGATTGTCAGGTTTTTCAGGGTAAAATTTTTGATTCCCCTGAAACGGAAACACATACCTGAATAACCGGAGTAAAACTTTCCGCTTTCGGGCGTGTACCCGTCGCGCTTACGTTCCTCGAGCCCGGTTAATCCGTTCGGCATTTTAAAATGATAAGGATTTTGCCACTGATTTTTGTGGTTCATATCCCAGATCCCGCCGGAAATAGATATGTTTTCGTTCCAGTCGTCCGGTTCAGAGTTTTCCGCCATCAGGCAGTTGGCGTTATCGAGCAGGCTGATGACGGCGTACCGCGGAAAGCGGAGTTCCTGATTGGAATGCAGCCTGAGCGGCTTTCCAATGCGGTAGCATTTTTCAGGAGACGGCAGGTCAACCATCGCCATGCCGGAATCGAGCATTTCCTGTATTGCCGGCCGGTCGTCGTGAACGCCGTCGCCGTAAAGTTTGTGTGTCATACTTTGCACCCCGTGTTTTGTTATTTTGCAGCCGCGGTTAGTCGGCCGTTTGGTTTTTGTACATTTCGATAATGCCGTTCAAGTCTTGTTGAGCCGCTTCTTTTCTCGCTTCATAACCCGAAGTGAATGAAAGGCTTCCATCCATAAGCGCTTGTAAAAGCCACGGCAGCGAGGTATCAATGCTTGCGTTTCCATGACTGCCGATATTATAGATAAACCCGAGATCCGTTCCGCGTGTGTCAAAAATAATGTTGAGCATATCGATGCTTTCATCATCAACGGTTTTTTGGTATTTCAACGTGCGCTCGATATATTCCTTTTTAACCGTGGCTGTTGAAAAATAACAAAAGGTTTGCAAGCATTCGGAAGCAAACGCTAATTCTTCTTCGTCTAATACGGAGGGAATAGCAAACGCGTTCCCGCTGTAGCTGTTTAAAAGCGAATAATAACTTTCTTGTTCCTTGTTGTATTTTGGTATAGGAAGAAGACCGAAATCATCGTTCATGCCAGAAAATCTATGTATAAAAGACAAGTTGTCGCTGAAAAACAAAGCTCTGCCTTCAATGAACTGCTGGCTTGTAAGATCTAAGGGAGAAGTGGAGACCCCGAAATAATCGTTTGCGCAGCAATATACTTTTCTATCGGAAAAAAACTTGGTCATAGACTCGATTGCACCGGATGAGCGTTCGTTATACATAGAAAGGCGCAATATGCCGTTGTTTTCGGAAACAATTCTTTCGCCGCTGCCGTAAAACCAATTCCAACTGTCGTCGGCTTGTCCTGCATAACCCATTTTATCATTATAATCCATTTTCCCATCGTCGTTTAGATCGACAGAACACAGCTTAGCGTATTCATAAACTTTTGTAAAAGTCCATTCGTTGTCCGTTACGGTCTTATAAAGATCGGGAAGTTTTAATTCCTCGGCAATGTTTTTGTTGAAATAAACAAGCGGTGTGGCGTTGAACCCGTAAATGCCGCAATCCCCCTGAATAAAAAACAGCTTGCCGTTGACTTGCGCGGTTTGGTTGAATGAGCGATCCCACCAGCTCGCGTTCGTATTGAAACCCGCGATTGAATTGAGGTCAACAAAACAATCTTCGCCGGCGAGCGCGCCGAGAGTATAGATCGAGGGCGCGACGACATGAGCGCCAAGCGTCCCCGCGAGGTTGTTTAGGCGAATCTCATTCATCGCCGTGCCGCCCATACGGTCGGAAGCGACGTAAATTTCACGTATCGATACACCGAGATGCTCTTCGGTTAGCTTGTTTCTCGCGTCTATCGCTTCGTTAACGTTGGTCGTCATAAAGTCGTTGAATTCGCCTGTAAGATCGTTTTCAACGATTTCTGAATTGTGGTCGTTTGATACCCATGTAGCATAAACGATAAATTCTTTGCCCTCATAATTTCTCTTTTGGATGTTAAATTCCGGTTCGCCGGAATTATCGCTTGATTCGGACGAGATCGCGCTTTCGGCGGACGATTGATCGGAAACCGCGGATTGAGACGGATCTCCTGAGCCGCAGGAAACCAAAGCCGAAACGAAAACTAAAAACGCAAGTAATAATAAGACAGTTTTTTTCACACTTGTTCCACCTTTCGTAGTTTAATTTATTTGTTGGGTTTTTGCAAGCCCCGTGATATGATTGCGCTGTAAATTTAACGTTTTATCACGAAAACGCTCCGGAGCGTAAACCAAACCGCGCAACTTGAAAGCATCGTTTCCCGGCGCTGAGGAATATGTTCCGTTCGCGTTTTGCCATTGCGAAGAACGCGCCTTGTTCAGTGACGATCCAAGCGGTTTTTATTTTGTTTATGTTTGGTTGCCTATGGCAATGAATTAATTATTTTCACCTGCGTTATCGATTACACAAGCAAGTATATCACACAAATCCACTTAAGTCAATAAATATTCGCAAATTTTACTGTAAAACCCGCTTCGGAAATTTTCTATTATAAATATTTAAATAATTGCGCTTTTCCCTTTCCTTTTACGCGCGGCTTTGGTATAATACATGAAGTAAGGTAAGGAGCTGCGGGTAAATGGAGCATCAGAAAAAAACCACTATATATGATCTTGCGAAAGCATTGAATGTTTCCGTCGCTACGGTTTACAGAGCGCTGCACAATACCGGGCGAATCAGTAAAACGACAAAACAAAGTATTTTAGATATGGCGGAAAAAATGCAGTTTAAGCCGAACCAAACAGCGCAGGCTTTGCGCCGCAATCCCATACAAATAGGCGTGCTGCTTTCTTCTTCTGTCGAACAGTTTCTTCAAAAAGTCAAAGCGGGCGTCGACGCCGCTTTCAACGAATTGCGCAGTTTAAACGTATACCCGGATATTCGCGTCATCGTTGATACGGGCGCGAAAGCAACCGCTTGCAAAGAAGATCAGATCATGCAAGCGCTTGATTCGTTCTGCGACGGCAAACACGACGGCGTGATTCTCACCGTTTCTTATCCATCCGCGCTTTACGATGAAAACATCCGCAAGCTTGTTGAACACAACATACCCATAGCCACGCTGGTTGCGGATATTCCCGTGCCAAAACGCGTCTTTCATATAGCGACCAACGGCATTGCGGCCGGTGGTATCGCGGCAAGTGTGCTCCGCCTCTGCTGTGAAAAAAAGCGCGTGGCTGTTTTAATCGGCAACATGAATTTGCCGGTGCACAGAGAAAATGTAGAGGGATTTAAACAAGAAGCGGAATTTTCACCCTTTTCAACGATTGATGTTTATGAGCATAACGATGACCCAAAGCTTGTTTTAGAAACCTTAAAAAAAGTGTTTGAAGGTCCTGTTCCATATGACGGGGTGTATTTCGCGACGGCAAGTTCGGCCTTTGCCGCGTCTTATATAATGAGTTTTCCAAAAGAAAAATTGCCGAAAATAATAACGACCGACTTGTTTGAAGAAAACCGCCGTCTGCTTTCCGAAGGATATACAATTTCAACAATTTTTCAAGATCACTTCCGGCAGGGCAGAAACGCGGTGCGTACGCTTTATCAGCACCTTATCGGCGAAAAGTGCGACGAAATTATAAAAGTAAACCCTTCCGTGGTGTTCAGATCAAATATTAATACTTTTTACACTCCTGAAAATTAGAACAAAAAATTAAATTCAATATCGGTTAGAAATCGCGGAAAAAAACCCCGTTTGTCTCAGAAAGACGAACGGGGTTTTTGCGCTTAATGCTCTATATAATATAGAAGATAGACTTATCTGGTTCTTCGGATAATGACCGCGCCTGCCGCTGCAATAAGGGTGATGAGTGCGAAAATGAAAAGATCCGCGTCGCCCGTGTACGGCGTCTGTGTACTGCTTTCGGATTCCCCGCCGCCAGAAGGCTCTTCTGTGATCGGTTCTTCTGTGGTCGGCTCTTCAGTAGTCGGTTCTTCGGTGGTCGGCTCTTCTGTGGTTGGTTCTTCGGAAGAAGGTTCTTCCGCGAACGGATCAATATACCCATCAGGCTTCACAAAAGAAAGATATGAATTGGAAACGAAAGAGTCATCCCAGTAATGGATCTCTTCGCTTTCGTTGGAATCGATTACTGCATCGGCAAAGTCGATGCCGGAAAGATAAATCACATCCCCGACTTCAATAGAATCGAGCGCGTAAGAGTTTGCTATGTTAAGCGGTGTAATAAAATTCGGGCATTCGCTGTACGGGATCCCGAGAGAAGGGGAAACAGCGTTATAATACCATTCGCTTCCGTTTGCGCTTTCAAAAAGATCCGGCCAGTTGTTTCCGCCGTTCGCGGCGATGACGAAGCCGTTTTCAGGAATTTTTACATCATTTTTCGGCGGTATAAGCTCATAGGTTGCAATACACCGATACCCTTGGGAAACTTCGTCGTAATCGAAAACCACGACTTTACTCCATTCAAAGGCATTCCCGTCTTTGCAAAGATCCTCACCCCAATCGGCATATGTGTATATCGTGGTCGCGCTTTCAAAAGCTTCTTTGGTGTTTGCCCTCATTAAATAAATTTCCATGTTTTTGCTTTGGGCGAACGCGCTTATTGCAAAATATGCAAACAGCATGATCAAAACCAGATTCAAACATAAAATTTTCCGCTTCATAAACATGGATCCTTTCGTATAAATTCGTATTGTAAAGTTAAATGAAAACAGAGAACACCTCAGCCCTTGTGGTATAATGATTCTGCAATGATTCACCGTACCTCCCAAGAAAGAGAGATGTTCTCATGCAGAAATTATACCATTTTTCAT
>JBAYZV010000033.1:0-14112 GCA_041672325.1 Candidatus Izemoplasmatales bacterium | reverse complement strand
CTGCCATAGAACCAGCGCAAATCGTCGCTTGTGATGAAGAACCGTTAGATTCTAAAACTTCAGAAACAACTCTAATTGCGTAAGGAAATTCTTCTTCATTAGGTAAAACTTGTAAAAGTGCTCTTTCTCCTAATGCTCCATGTCCAACTTCTCTTCTACCAACAAACCCGTATCTACCAGTTGATCCAACTGAAAATTGAGGAAAATTGTAATGCAACATAAATCTTTTGCCATCTTCAACACTAACTCCATCAATAATTTGAGATTCTCTTAGCGCGCCTAAAGTTACTGTAGCAAGAGCTTGTGTCTGACCCCTTGTAAAAAGTGCAGATCCATGAGTTCTAGCTAGAAGATCTATTTCTGAATCTAGTGGTCTTATTTCATCAGTTTTTCTTCCATCAGGTCTAATTTTATCAATTGTTATTAATCTTCTAACTTCAGTTACTTGAATCATTTCTAATACTTGTTTAGCAAAGTTTAGATTTAATTCTATTTCTTCTCTTTCAACTTTAGCTTCTTTATATTCATTTTCAATTACTTCCAAGATTTCTTTTTCTAAATCTTCAATAGTATTCTGTCTTTCTAATTTTTCATGGATTGAAACAGCTTTTGTTATTCTTCCTGATTCAAGTTCTCTAACTTTTTTTTCTATTTCTTCTGGAACAGTAATAAGTTCTACTTCAATTCTTTCTTTCCCTACTTCTGATACTATTTCTTCTTGGAAAGCAACTAATTCTTGGATTTTTTCGTGTGCAAACATCAATGCTTCCAACATAATGTCTTCAGAAACTTCCTTAGCACCAGCTTCAACCATGTTAATAGCATCTTTTGTTCCTGCTACCATTAAATCTAAATCCGATTCTAGAAGTTGTTCTGGATTTGGATTAAGAATAAATTCATTATTAATTAAACCAACCATAACTCCAGCTATAGGTCCGTCAAATGGCGCACCACCAATAGCTAAAGATAACGAAGCACCAAACATAGCTGTCATTTCTGGTGTTTTGTTAGGATCAGCACTTAAGACTGTGTTGATTACTTGAACTTCATTACGGAACCCTTCAGCAAAAAGAGGTCTTAATGGTCTATCAATAGCACGTGAAATCAATGTTTCATGTTCTGTAGGACGCCCTTCTCTTCTTAAAAATCCACCAGGGATTTTTCCAGCTGAATACAATTTTTCTTGATAAATTACCATTAAAGGAAAGAAATCTTGTTTTGTAGGTTCTTTACTTAGAACTGATGCTGATAAAACAGCAGTTTCACCATATTTAACTAAACAAGCACCAGTTGCTTGTTTTGCTAATTGTCCTACCTCTACAATAAGTTCTGTTCCATAAAAATCCTTTTTAAATACTTTTTTCATTTATTTACCCCATTTCGATTCTGAATTACTATCACTTAACTTAATATTATAACATAAAATGTAAATTTTATTATAAAATTCAAAGAAATAGCACCCGATTTATCGGGTGCATACAACTTATCTTCTTAATCCTAATTTTTTAATTAAATTAGCATATCTTTCAAGTGAGACGGATTTTAAATAGTTCAGTAAACTTCTACGCTTACCAACCTTCATTAAAAGGCCTCTACGTGAATGATGATCGTGTTTATGAACCTTTAGATGCTCGTTTAAAAGATTAATTTCTTCTGTTAGTAAAGCAATTTGAATTTCTGAAGAACCCGTGTCTCCTTCTTTCAATTGGTGTTCAACAACGATTTCTCTGATTCTTTCTTTTGTTAATGCCATTTGCATAACCTCCTTATATTTATTTACTTACCTAGAACCGAAAATTAGCGTCGGAGTGTCGCTAGCATCCAGATTTAGGCGCATTTAGTATTATATCACAGCTATTGAATATTATCAAGAATTTTTTATTGTAAAATCAGGCCCAATTAGCTGTTTTAATCCCTGTATTATTTGATACATTGAATATGTATCCTGTCGACAATATAGAAACAGATTTCTTTTTATATTTTCAACTTCTACTTTGTTTGAATCGGGGATACTCATATAAGCTTTATAAGCTTTGACGCCATCGTTTATCACGAGGTTATCATAAGCACTTGGTTGAAATATTTTAATCACTTTTTTTAATGAATATGAACCGCCCAAATCTTGATGGTATAAATTATAACTTTGTAAATCCTTATCATCAAAACCCAGATTCAAATAGAAATTTCTATTCATTTTTACTACATCTATTAAGTCAAATAAACGTTCAATAATCTTATCAATATCTTTACGATAGTTTGGAAACAATACTTTTAGTTCTTCTAAACGTGTTTTTTCAAAAGTTTTGTTATAAACGACTATCGATGAATTGGTTTTGTTTAAAATTCCTACTAGATTTTTAACTAAATCTTTACGATCATCTTTATATGCATTAGCTATAAAGCTATAATGATTTTTATCAATTGTAACCAATTCATTTTCTTCATTCTCTACATGAATAGAAAACTGAAAAAGTGATTGTGAATAAGGACTTTCGCCACTAAACTTAGGAATTGGGTAAGGTAAAGCTTCAAAGTCTAAATAATATATCGGAAATACTAGTGATTTTAATCCTGCTTTGATTTTTTCAGGGTGATAATAAAAAGCTTGGTTATCTACACAATACCTTTGCATCAAGTGATTCTGATCACTTAACCAAGAAATAGGTAAATCCTGCATAGAGACGTAACCATCATTTAACAAATCATAAGTATCGTGGTGGACATTACCTTCTTCAGTTGGTTCATTAAATCCATAATGTGAGTTAAAATAATCTAAAATTGACGTGTTTTCAGGTAAATGTGAATAACAAAAATTAATAAATTTACATTCATTTAGTTTCCCTTTAGCACAAGCTTTTTTCACTAAGACACAAGGAGTAAAATCATTTAATTCCAGATGATTAATCATTCTGAACAAAGCTATTTCTACTAATTCATCGAGATCTTTTAAATTTGAAAAATCGAAATAGTGATACAATTTTTCAGTATAGGCAATTCCATCATATTTGTATTCGTTATTTAATAAAACAAAGTATAATTTGTAATGTTTATCAGGATATACTTTTTTTAATATATAATTTTTTAGTGCATAGCTAAAAACAATTCGTCCAACAGTTTCGTAAATAGAAAAAAGTTTATCTACTTTTTCTTTATAATTTTTATTTGAATAATCTACATTACGCGCAGAATAAACTCCTTCACTATTTTTAGTAAAAATTTGATATTTATGAGATCCTTCTTTATACTTCAAATCTAAAAAATCTGAAGATGTATTTAACAATAAACAATAAATTTTTTTTCCATCAACGATGAAATCAAAATTTTCTGATAGAGTAACTTCATGTTCAAATTCATAAGTAAGATTAACATTCTTTCTAATTTCAACATTAGGATTATATAGATGACTTAAAATAATATCACGAAAAAGCGAGTTTTCTCCAGAAAAATCACCGTTTAAATACAAAGCTGTAAATGGGTCGTTTAACGCTGCAAAACGACGACAACGATTGTAATTAAAAATTGCACTCGCATTAAAAAGCATAATTACTCCTAATTAGAGAGAATTTACTATTGCAATAAATTCTCTTTGCATTATATTACTTGCATGTTTAAAATTCGAATCATAATTATCTAGTAATGTTAAACAATCTGAGACATTAAACCATTCTTGATGTAATTCTAACTCTTTTTCTTCATCAGTAAGACTTATAAGTCCTTGTTTAAAATTCGTAATTGAAACAATAAAATAATGAGTTTCCCATGTTGCTTCCAGAAAATACTCTTTAATTGTTACTGTTTCTTTATTGATTGTTCCATCGAATCCCGTTTCTTCTTTTAGTTCTCTAATAGCTGCTTGTTCTGGTGTTTCATTTTCTTCTATTCCACCACCAGGCAGCATATAATAATCTAATTTTTTTGTGTACAACATCAAAATTTTATTGTTATGGAAAACAATCGCTCTACTCGAACGAAAAATATTTTTACTTATATCATTTTTACAAAGATTATCAGCAAACACTTCTATAATCATTTACATCTCCTACTATTTTTTTAACTGGTAAGGCAAAGAAATCTACAAATATGCCAATGAATACTAAAGCGATAAAAGTATTTGGCCCCATATAAAAGTAAACTTCTTCATGTGAAAATATTAGTCCAACGACAATGGTCGCTATTATCGCTAGAGCTTCACCTATTAATTTTCCTTTTCCGAAACTTATTCTTAATTTTCTTGAAATTGCAAGACAAAACTGATCCAAAGCCGGTAAAGGAAAACTACACAATAGAATCATATTTAAGCCAATTGCAACAGAAGCTAAAGCTAGAAATACATATGCTAAATTATAGAATATAGACATAAGTGAAACATCAGGAATAACTAAAAGAAAACCATCAATTACTAAACCAATATAAAAGCTAATTATTAAAGGAAATAGCATTAATATATCTGGTTTTTTCTTATTTATTATATAAGCTAATGAAATTAAGAGTATTGCCATAATTGGGTTTAGATATCGATAGTCAATTGGTATTCCAACATAAAAATTACGGTTTAAAGCATCCCAGGAACCCATTCCTAAATTAGATTTTTGAAATAGCGAAACACTAAAACCTAATAATGATAATCCCAAAATATAGACAAGTGATTTTTTAAATTTACTCATATGCCCTCACGTTGTAAAAACTTGGCAAAAAAGCTATCATCTTAGATAGCTTAATCTTGCAAAGCGATTTTGATTACATCATCAATTGTTTTTGAAAAATGTATTTTTAAGACATCTTGTACTTCCTTAGGAATATCTTCAACATCTTTTTCATTACCTTCAGGAATAACAATTTCTTTTAATCCAGTTCTAGCAGCTGCTATTGACTTTTCTTTTAATCCGCCAATTGGCAGAACTCTACCATTTAAAGTGATTTCGCCAGTCATACCAACAAGACGATTCACCTTGCGGTTAGTCATAATGGAAATCAATGCAGTGGCAATAGTTACACCTGCTGAAGGGCCATCTTTTGGTATAGCTCCTTCAGGGACATGTATATGAAAATCGTTATTTTCAAGTGTTTCTTTTTTAATACCTAGTTTTTCAGCATTACTTTTTACATATGATAAAGCAGCCATAGCTGACTCTTTCATAACATCGCCTAAATTGCCAGTTAAGACAAGATTATTCTTTCCTTCATAATAAGTAGCTTCTACTTCTAAAGTATCGCCACCAGCCATGGTATATGCTAAACCAGTAACAACACCAACCATGTCGTTTTTTAGGACTTGATTATTTTTAAATAAAGGTTTTCCTAAAAAATTAATTAAATTATCTTGTTTAATTGTTATACTATCTAATTTATCAGTTAAAATTTGTTTAATAGCTTTTCTAACAATAGAACCGATTAACCTTTCTAACTGCCTAACCCCAGCTTCTCTAGTATAATCTCTGATAATTATTCTTAAAGCTGCATCTGTAATATTAATCTTCTTATTTGTTAGTCCATGGCTTTTAACTTGTTTATCAACCAAGAATTGTTTAGCTATATGAAATTTTTCAATTTCTGTATAAGAACTTAATTCAATAACTTCCATTCTATCCCTTAAAGGCGCTGGAATATTTTGTAAGTAATTAGCTGTAGTTATAAATATAACTTGTGATAAATCATAATCTTCTTCAACGTAGTGATCACTAAAAAATTGGTTTTGTTCAGGATCTAAAACTTCTAAAAGTGCTGAAGAAGGATCGCTTCTATCAGTCATAGCTAATTTGTCAATTTCATCAATTAAAAAAACTGGATTGACAACTTTTGCTTTAATCATACCATTAATAATTCTACCAGGCAAAGCCCCCACATAAGTTCTACGATGTCCTCTAATCTCTGCTTCGTCATGAACTCCACCAAGGCTAGTTTTTACAAATTCACGGTTTAATGCATTAGCAATCGACTTGGCTAAAGATGTCTTACCTACTCCCGGAGGACCAGATAAACAAAGAATAGTTTGTGGATTTTTGCCAGTTAACATTTTGACTGATAAGTACTCAATTATTCTTTCTTTAACTTTATCAAGACCAAAGTGAGCATCTTCAAGTTTTTGAATCGCTACTTTTATATCTTCTTCATCTTTTGTTGTTTTAGACCATGGTATTGAAATCAATGTTTCTAAATAAGTTCTAACAACATTAGATTCACTTGAATTTGGAGATAAATATTCATATCTTTTCAATTCTTTTAATGCTTTATCTTTGATTTTTGGAGGCATATCTGAGCCTTCAATTTGTTCTAAGAATTTTTGAGTATCGCTTTGTTTAGAATCGCCTAATTCTTCTTGAATTGCACGCATTTTTTCTCTAAGATAATACTCGCGTTGGTTTTGATCAGTAGATTTTCTTACACTTTCGTTGATTTTATTTTCAATTGATTGTAAAGTTTTTTCTTTTTCAATGTCTTCTAAAAGATATTTTAATCTTTGATTAATCGACATTTCTTTAAGATATTTTACTCTTTCATTTTCAGGAATTCTTAATTCAGAAGCTATCAAATCAGATAATTGTTCTGAAGTGATTCCTTTATTAAGTGATTCCATTACTTTTTTTGAATCTCTAAAAATAAATTTAGCATTTTCAGCTATTTCCTTAGTTACCATTTTAAGTAAAACTTGTTCTTCATTTAAATCATCTTGAATTAACAATAGTGATGTAAAATCGACCAAATAATATGGTTCCTTTGCAATTAAATCATTTAATCTAACTCTAGTTATTGGTTCAAATTTTATTTTGTAATTACCGTTTGGTAATTTAATTTTCACACTAATTCTAGCTAAAATACCAACTTCAACTAAATCTTCATACTCAGGTTCTTCAATAGTTGGATTTTCTTGAAATACCAAAAGCACGTGTCCATCACGATTAGCTTCAGCTTCTGTAATTGCATTTTTCGAAAAACCACGTCCAATTTCTACCCTTATATCTGATGCTGGTAAGAAAATAATACCTCTAACCGCAATGACTGGTAATTTATCAGAAAATATTTTTTTCGGATTATACATATGCTCACCTCTTATATTTTTATTTACCACTATTATTTTACCATAAATAAGAAAAAACGCCTAGCATTTTACTATCTATATTTAATAAAATTCTAGGAGTTTTTTTGATTAAATTATATTATTTTTTTTATTATTAATCTTGATTAGCAGTTGAAACAATTAATTCTAATGCTTTAGAATAAGCAATTTCAGCTATAACAGCTGATTCTGGAATAGCACTTTTCGCTTGTTCTAAAGTTACATTTTGTGATTTGTATTGTTCAACAATTTCGTCATACTTTTTTGAAATTTCTTCAGTAGTGGCAGTTAAGCCTTCAGCTTTAGCGATTTCATTGATAACAAATTGTTCAGATAATGTTTTTCTAGCTTGTTCTTCCAATTCTTTTTGGTATTCTTCTTCTGTTTTTCCCATATATTGTAAATACATGTTGAAATCAAGACCATATTGTTGAATTTGACTCTTAGTATTTTCATTCATATTATGAGTTTCATCTTTTACCATTTCAATTGGTAATTCGAATTCTGCGTTTTCAGTAGCTTTAGCAACTACTGTTTGACGTAAATATTGTTCATTTTGTTTTTCCTTATTAGTCTTTAATTCTGCTAGAATATGTTTTTTATAGTCTTCTACAGTTTCAACACCATCAAGGTTTAATTCTTTAACAAAGTCTTCATTTAATGTTGGCACTACTCTTTGTTTGATTTCATGAATTTTCACTGCAAATACAGCTTCTTTACCAGCTAGTGATTTTTCTTGATAATCCTCAGGGAAAGTTACAACAACATTTTTTTCATCTTCTGAAGCCATTCCTAGCATTTGTTCTTCAAATCCTGGAATAAAGTTTCCTGAACCGATAACTAGTTCATAATTTTCAGCTGTTCCACCATCAAATTTTTCGCCATTAACAGAACCTGAAAAATCAAAAACTGCAGTGTCATTATTTTCAATAGTACCATTTTCTTTAACAACAATTTCAGCGTTTTGTTCTAATCTTTTGCTAATTTCAGCTTCAACTTCTGCTTCACTAGGTTCAACTGATAACAATTCTACTTTTAAGTTCTTGTATTCACCTAACTTAATTTCAGGCTTTACGGCTACAGTTACTTTATATGAGAAATCTTCTCCCCTTTTGATTTTAGCTACATCTAAATCAATTTGCGGTTGAGCGACAACTTCAATATTATTTTCTGTTACAGCACTAAAGTAAGTTTCTTGTAAGACATGTTGAATTGCTTCTTCAAATAATGATTCTACACCATACTTTGTTTCATAAACATTTCTAGGTGCTTTTCCTTTTCTGAATCCTTTAATTGTTACTTTTTCATTTTCAATTGCAAAAGCATGATCTAAACCATGTTCGAATTGCTCTTTGGTCACTTGTACTTCAAAATGTACACGAGATCCACTTAATTTATCAATTATCATTTATATTCCTCCAAAATCTTTTCACTTTTACAATTATAACAAATAAGGCCTAATAAATCAAATCTTTTACGTTATAAAATTACTTGCCAAATATACTTTTAAACCTAGAAGGAATCTTTTTCATAGATTCAACTAATACACGAGGCAATAAAACCACAGCTTCACCAAATGCAAGTTTTCGTATTTGATTTTTTTTAAGTCCTTTTATATTCATAAACAAGTAGTTACGAGCAATGATACCGACTCTTAAAGACAATAAAGCGTTGCCAATTCCTTGAGCAAAAGAGCCGGTTATTGACTTAAGAAGGGGGATTTCTGCTAGAGCATTAGCGCCTGAAGATGGAAACACTTCAGAAAAGTTCATATCTTCCAAGCTTTCAGCTATAATTGCAGTAGATAAAACATTAACTGATAGTTTACCCAACGAATAATAGTTTGGTCTAAATCCACATTTTAAGACTAAATTCTTTATTAACCTTAAATTAATAACAATTACTGCTATTGCATCTAGTTTCCCATTCTGCGAAATAGCTGTCGAAACAAAGACAGTCTCAGCATGCTCAACAATCATTTTATTAAGTTCTTTTTTAATCGTATTATCAAAAATATTAGCTAAAGTTTGTTTTAATGCCAAAACATCATTCATTGATTGTTCAATAGCTTGTTTGTCTTCATCTGAGATATAATCCTCTTTTAAAAGGTTTCTACCAACTTTTTTATACATTGAATAATTATTTCGAGCATTATCTTCTTCAGAAAATAATTCATCAAGTGAAAAACTCGGTGAAAAAAGAATAGAAAAAAGTGGTCTTACAAATAAGAAAATAAATAGAATTATTGATACGCCGTAAAAAGCATATTCTAAATACTTATTTATACGATATAATCTTTCGCCTAATTCTAAGACTGAACTTACAATAATTAAAATCATAAAAAATACTGCTGCTATACCTAGGGCAATCCAAAAACCTTTACTGATTTTCTTCATTTATGAACCTCTTTTCCAATGATTTCTAATATCTGGTTACGATCTTTATTTATTTGTTCTATTAAATCATCTTTATTTGAAAAATAGTACTCATCTCTTAAAAACAAGAGAAACACTATACCAATATTTTGATCATAAACCTCTTGATCAAAATCAAATATATGAGTTTCTAAAGTTATCCTTTTATCAGAAAACGTTGGTCTTTTACCAACATTTGTCATTCCATAGTATAGTTTACCATCAACGATAACTTTTGTAAAATATACCCCTAGTTTAGGCAAAAGATAATTAGTGAAATCAATGTTAATGGTAGGAAAGCCAAGTCTTTTACCAATACCATTACCATGCATAACTCTCCCTGTTATAGTATATTCTCTTCCTAACAAAAAGTTTGCTTCAACTAAATCGCCTTTATTGAGATCTTCTCTAATTCTTGTCGAACCAATTTTAACACCGTGATAAGTAATTTCTTTAATCACTACAGTTTCAAAATATTTTGAAGCTTGTAGAGTATCTATTTTACCTTTTCCTAAATATCCAAAAGAAAAATCTTCGCCTGCGACACATACTTTGATTTTTTTTAGGTATTGTTCAATAAATCCTTGTGGAGAATAACTGATTAAATCATGACTTACCTTCATAACATATAAAATATCTACTTCAAACTTCTCAAGTATTTTTGCTTTATCTTGTACAGATGTTAGAAAATAAAAAGGTTTCTCCTGCATAAATAGTTTAATACTTTGATCAAAAGTCAAAACAGCTAATTTATAGTTTTTTTCATTCTTTATCATTTGACCTTTTTTTATTAATGCTTGATGTGCCATATGTAACCCATCAAAAAAGCCTAAACAAAGGACTAAGTTTTCTTCTTCAATTGTATCATTGTAATCTAAATACTTAACTATTAACACCATTTCACCGACATTCTCATTATATTTTTAACTTCATCATAGTAATAAATGGCCAAGGGTTCTTTTTCTAATGAATAAATAATTGTATCTGTTTTTTCTTTAAAAAAATCAAGTTCGATAAACCTACCAAAGTTTATATCATTTTCAACATTTTTATCGACAATAATGCTTGGCAAATCTAAATACTCGAAAGGTTCTTTTAGAACTACTTGGTTACCTTCTTTTTGAAGTTGTTCAATTGTATAAGCTTCATCAATGTTAAATCTATTAATTTTTATTCTACGCAAATCTATTAAGCTACCACAATTACCCAACTGTTCACCTAAATCTCGGGCAATTGAACGTATATATGTTCCTTTTGAAACGTCCAGTCTCAATTTAATTTCAATTGTTTTTTCTAAGTATATAATTCCTACATTATCTATGTTAAACACTTCAACATCTCGTGGTTCAACATGTGGCATAACAATATTTTTCCGCGCTAACTCGTATAGTTTTTGACCTTGTATTTTGATTGCGGAATACGCAGGAGGAATCTGTTTTTGCTTCCCAATAAACGTTTCTAAAATTTCACGAATTTTAGATTCCGGAATACTACTTGCGTCAATTTCGTTAATCAATTTTCCTGTTACATCATCAGTGTCATAACCTTGTCCAATAAGAATAGTACCTTCATAGGTTTTTCTATCCTCAGTAAAATATTTAACTAATTTTGTAGCTTTACCAACAGCTAAAATTAAAAGTCCAGTAGCGTTAGGGTCTAGAGTTCCAGTATGACCAATTCTTTTGGTTCCCAGTGCTTTTCTAGCAATATTAACAACGTCATGTGACGTCATATTTTTGGGTTTATCAACAACTAATACTCCATCCATTATGATCTCTCCTTCTTAATCAGATTTAAAATATCTTCAGTAAGAATTGTTCCTGACATTCTATCTATTTCACGACCAGATAAATAAAAAATCAAAGTTGGAACTCCATCTATCTTTTCTTTTCTGGCTTTAGCTCTTTCTATGTCTATATCATGAAATATAATATCTATGTCTTTCAATTCTTCTTTTAATTCTATTAAACGTCTTTTTATAGCTCGACATTTACCACAATACCTTGCGGTATAAAACTCTATTTTTTTCATTTCATTCCTCATTTAAATTGAAAAACTGTTACACCTACGCCACCCTCACCTTCGTTGCCACGACGATAGCTCTTAACATGAGGATTTTTCTTAGCATAACTCTCAACGCCTTTTTTTAAAGCACCAGTTCCAATTCCGTGAATAATATACGCAAACTCTAAATTATTTAATAAACAATCATCAACAAACTTATCAAGTTCTAGCATAGCTTCTTCATATCTTTTGCCGTGAAGGTCTAATTCAACTTTGATTGTTCTAACCGGATCTAAAACTGTAATCTTATTTATTTCTTGTTCGTCACTTCTTTCACGTGATACAAACTCAATTTCATCTTTTTTTACAGTTAAAGTTAAAGAACCCATGAGAACTTCATATTGATTATTCTTTAGTTCTTTATTAATTATACCATTTCTTTGATAGGAAAGAACTTTTACTGTATCACCTAAACCTACATTTTTATTTGTTTCTTTTTTATATTTTACTTTTTGATAAAATGTGTCTTTTACATCTTTTTTTAATTTTGCTAATTCATGTTCCTTAAAAGCAGAAGTTTTTTTAAGTTCATCTAGTTCTTGAATCAATTCTTCCGCTCGTAATAAATACTGTTCTGTCTTTTCTTTTTGAGAAGTTTCAAAATTCTTTATCACTTGATTTTGTCGTATTTTTTCTTGATTTTGTAGTTTTTGGTAATTTTGTTTTTCAACTTCTAATTCTTGTATTTTCTTTTGATGTAATGATATATCATCATCTAATTCCAAACTTTGTTTTTCTAGTTTTTCAATTAACTTTGAAACATCAGTATCAAAAGATAATGAAATATTTTCAGCTGCCTCACATATTTCATTATTTAAGCCTAATCTTCTAGCTATCATAATAGCATTAGATGTTCCAGGCACTCCAATTTTAAGCCTATATGTTGGCCTTAATGTTTCAATATCAAATTCAACTGAAGCGTTTACTGTATTATCTAAATCATAAGCATATGTCTTAAGTTCAGGATAGTGTGTGGTAATCATTGAGTATAGTTTTTTCTTTCTCAGATACTCAATAATAGATATAGCAAGTGAAGCCCCTTCTTTTGGGTCGGTGCCTGACCCTAATTCATCAAGTAAAACGAGTGAATTATCACCAGCTTTATCAATAATTCTAATTATATTTGATATATGAGAAGAAAATGTTGATAAAGATTGTTCAATCGATTGCTCATCACCAATATCTGCAAAAATATTATTAAAACAAATTGCTTCGCTGTTTTCGTTAACTGGTATAAGCATCCCTGATTGCAACATGATGCTTAATAAACCTAGTGTTTTTAAAGCAACGGTTTTTCCACCTGTATTAGGTCCAGTAATTATAATATGATGGTAGTTATGAAAAATTATATTATTACCGACTACCACATCACGTGGTATCAAAGGGTGTTTTGCATTTAAGAGACTAACTTTGTCCTTAGTTATATTAGGCCGATTAAACCCATTAGCTAATGCATACTTTGCTTTACCAAAAACAATGTCTAAATAAGTAAATATCTCTAAATTAGTAAATAATTCAGTACTATATTCAGAAACTTTATAAGTTAACATTCTTAGAATATTGTCTATTTCAGCTGATTCATCACTAAAATAACGTGACAAATCATTGTTCATTTCTACACAACTTACTGGTTCTACAAACACAGTTTCTCCACTTGAAGATTGATCATGAATTATTCCTTTAAAGGAATTCTTGAATTCACTTTTTACAGGAAGAACTAAACGATTGTTTCTAATTGTAATGATTCCATCAGTCAGTTTATTTTGTTCAGTCTTCAGAAGACTTTGCATTTTCGAGTCTATTCTATCTTCAGTTACTCTTATTTTTTTACGGATGTCTGCTAATTTAGGACTAGCAGAATCATATATTTCACCCTTTCTATCAATTACTTTATCTATTTCTACTTTTAGTGGTGCTAAGGATACTAATCTATCATAGTAATCTTTCAAGTAGATTAAATCAAGTTCTAAACTAATAACTTTTTTCACAAAAATAAAAGTCCTAGTTAAAGCTTCTTGATGAGATACTATTCTAATTAACTCATCAATATTTAAGACCGATCCTATTTCAGCTTTTTTAATGATTTCTCTGATATCTAAAACACCAGATAGTGGTGTTTCATCATATCTTTGAACTATAACTTTTGCTTCGTCAACTTCAAAAAGCAACCTTTTAATCTCAGTGACTTCAGATATAGGTTTTATTTCTAAAACCTGCGTTTTTCCTAAGTCCGTATGAGTAAAAGTTTGCAAAATTTTTAAAATCTTATCAAATTCTAATTTTTTTGTCTCTGCATACATAATCTGTTATCTCCATCTCTTCTATTTTACCACATTTTATGTTAAAATAAAAATAGGAGATGAGAGAATGAACTATGTTTTTACAATAACTGATAAATATCTTGAAAAATTAATTGAATATTACAAAAGAATTATGGTAAATAGCGATAATTCTACCCATAAATATCTTTTTAAAAGTGACACATTGACTATTACAGTGTATAACAGTTTAAAAGTGATGTTTCAAGGTGAAGATGCTCTTGAAGAATACAATAAATGGGCTTTAGCTTTAAATCTCGAG
>JBAYZV010000032.1:0-14162 GCA_041672325.1 Candidatus Izemoplasmatales bacterium | reverse complement strand
AAGTATAAATTATTATTCTTCAGATAGATTGGTGCCATTGTATTACACAGACACTATGGGTTCTGAACAACGTCTACCTGTTTACGCTGTAGCTGGCGGGGTTATTGGATATGGGTTATCTTATATGAATAACATGTTAAATCATGGCACAATATCATCAACCGATGTAGCTGGCGGAGTAGTTGGAGCTACTTATGTTTTAGGTGGCAGTACGGGGCCTGAAACTATAGTTAATATTACTACAGCCGTTAATTACGGAGAGATTAAATCAATTCCTACTGGTAGTTTTGATTCAGATATTAATTCAGTAAATTTAATACTCAATAATGAGTTAACAATAGAATCAGTTTCTAACCAGTATATGGTTGATGGCAATCCTTATATTTTTCCTTCTGGTTATACTAGAGAAGGACCGCGAGGCAAAAGAGGTTTTGGCGGTATTTTTGGTCGTTTACAAAGAGGTAACTTAGGAACAATGACAGCTGCTGGCGGTAGTTTTAATTTTATCGTTAATGCTAATCCTAATATTGATTTGATTGGTAGAATAGACCAAGTTGGTGATTTTTCTAATACTGTAACAGCTTATCAATTTAATGGAGCTATTTATTATTCAGCAAATAGAAATGATACAACTCAAGTTGTATTTACTGGCTTTAATTACACAACTGAGTATAGTTATAATGGAAATTATCGAGATAACGTATATCAAATTATTGATGTTAATTATTTAGGCTATACGCAAGAAGGTTCAAATTATAACCATGAATATTATATTATTGGGCAGTATTATAATGGCCATTCACAACAGGGCATAATAAATGATCCTGAAACTGTATATGCTTATATTGATGAAGTAGTTGTAAGCTCATCATCTTCTGAACCAGGTTCAAGTTATTTTGTAGGACAAACTTTATATAATGATAATGACGACCAGTATTATTATGTTGGCGGAAGAAGAATACCTTGGATTACTGAAGACCCAAATGATTTTTATATTACTGATATCACTAATCAATTTATGTATGACAGTGGTTTTCCAATGCGTGAAAATTCAAATTTAACTAAGTATATTTACTATGCTGAATATAATTTGCTGGCAAATAGATTTAGAGAACTAGGTCATGATAATGATGGTACTGGTGAAAATACACGTTTGAATGGTATGTATGTCTTAGCTACTACAGCAGGTCAAGAATTTGGTGCGGTTTTACCAAGAAATATTAATCCAGAAAGTATGGAGTTAATTAATGAAGATGTAAATTTATCAATAATTAATTTAGATTATGATAATCTAAATTTAGCCCCAAGTGAAACAGTTAATTTGAGTGATGAAGTATTATTGAAATATGAAGATTTATATCAAACCCGTTATAATAACAAAGCGGATTTAACTGAATCAACTTTACAAAATATAACTTTGCATGAAAATCCAGGAGGAAGTAATACATCACTTTCTTTACCTAATATTGATTATGAAACTAAAAAAATTACTTTTTCAGTTAGTATGGAGGCTTTTTCTAGTACTCAGGAAAGTGTAAGTTATAACATATTTGATGCATTAACATCCGCAAATGCATTAATAGCTGATAGACTCCAAGATTTTAGAATTGATGATTTAATTTTTACTGAATATATTGAAGGAAGCGGTAATAATCAAGCGATTGAAATTTACAACGGAACTGGAGATAGTATTGATTTATCATTGTATAGTATTGCTTTATATCTTGGTAGTAGCACTACTATGGCCGGCTCAATTTCTTTATCTGGCACTCTACTTGATGGAGACACTTATGTTATAGCTAATTCAAGTGCTAGCGCGCAAATATTAGCGGTAGCTGACTTGACATCGGTTTATGTGTCTTATTTAACTGGTGATGATAAAATTGTTTTAAACAAAGGCGCAACTGTTATAGATAGTATTGGTAAAGTTGGAGACTCTAGTAGTTATGCTCAAGACGTAACTTTAACTAGAAAGTTAATGAAAAGAGATGTTTCTACTTCTGATACATATGAGGTCGATTATTATTGGGAATCCCATTCTATTGACACATTTTCTTATCTTGGCGATTATACCTTTGGCTTAAGTGATTTAAGTTTGTTATTGTATTATGAACGATATGATGAAATATCTACTGATTATCCAGCTCTACTGGAAGTAGATTTACCTGATTATCAAACACCTATTGACGTCAATCTGTTTATTGGATCGTTTAGTATTTATTCTGAAGCATTTATAAATAATACTTTATTTGCAAGTTCAGAATATTTTAATGATTATGACATATATATAACGTTTACTCCTAATATGGCAAACACTTCTGGGACAACAGGTATTAGATATATTGCTTTTAATGGTGGTAGTAACATAGCTCTATCTACAACAACTGAGTTTATTAATCCGCAACCTTCATCATTGAATATTACTGCTAGAGGAGATGTTAATTATAACGGCAGTTTAAAACTAATATTTAACGATGAAAAAGATGCTTTAAATGAAGGTTATGATTTTAAAGATAATTTTGTTCTTTACTACATGTCAGGAACTAACGAAGTAGAAGTCGATTTAGAATATTACTCTGTTACTTCAGTGCCACAAACAAGTGCAGGAGTATATGAAATTACATTTGATTTCAGCAATGCTTTAATAAAGACTGGAAATTATAGAATTAAGTACAAGTATTTCTCTGGCTCTTCAAATACATATGAAGTTAATTTTGATAAGTCAGCTTCTTCTGAATCAACTATCTATGATTTGGATTATTATTCATATGATGAGGAATTTGTTCCTACTGGAACAAATTTCACTACGCAGATAAATATGGGAAAAATTCCAAATATCAATGGTAATACAAATAATTTTACACCTGTTACAATTGATCCTTTAAATCCACTTTATCGTGAATATTTATCTAATACATCTTATAATATTAGTTTTATGAACTCTGATAGTTTCATAATTTCTGATTTTGCGGTTGTTACAAGAGCTCAACTAAGAACAGATTTAACAAGTTACTCAAATGGATATATTACTTATGTGATAGAGTATGATATCGAAGCAGAAAATGGAACTCCACAGACTTACACTCACAGTATTACGGAAAGAGCAGTTAGTTTAAATGCGGTATATAAAGATGGTAATGACGTTGCGCTTGACAATATTACTACTACAAGAGAGGCTAACTCAACACAGTTCGCTGTTGATTTAGAGTTTGACCAAACTGTTAGTATGTCAGGGCCGGTGGTATATACTTTAGATAATGAATTATCTTCTTATTTGACAATAAATGTGACAGGAGTAAATCCTGATAACAACGCTTATTTACCTGAAGAAATAGTAGGGCTTGAGTTTTCAACAGCTAACTTGTTATATATTCAAATGAGTGATCAAACCTTACCTGGTACTTATACATTTACAATTGCTTATTATCGCGGAGAATCAATTGGCAGTATTTCTTTTGCTAATCTTGTTGTTACAAAATTAGAAGGTACTGATGCATATCTAACAGATATTAAGTTTAGCCCTATCGCAAGTGAAGCGGTTTATCCTAGTATTGATATCACCGATAGCGAATATAACGAAATCACACAAATCTATAACCCTGCAGTATATTTCTTTGGGATAGATTATGATGGCGCAGATTTAGCAAATTATCAATATTTTTCTATTAATGGACAAGTTAATAATATTCCTTTAGAATCTTATTATCCATATATGTTAGATTATTTACCTTTAGGTGCAACCGTTGCTAGGTACGATGAAACTAGAAGTGATTGGGCTAGTAATGGTTACTATAGTCCTGAAGTAAATGCATCCTCAACTGATGAGGAACTTAAAGTGTTAGCTGCTGATTTTACTCAAGTAGCGACTATTAATGGTACCGAACAGAACGTTCCTATTTTATATCGCATTTCATCAGAAGGCGAAATTTCAGAAGGTGTAAAATCGGAGGTTTTCTATTTTATAACTGTTAATGATGTAACATACAATTTGACTTTAAGTTTCGATGTTTACTACTGTGATGATAATGATTTTTGTGTACTTGCTAATACAACCACAGAGTTTACAGAAGTAATTCAGTTAAATAGTTACAATCTTTATATTCATAGCAATGATGTAGTATACACAACACCATTGCCTGATGAGAATAATCCATTATATTACCCAGTATTTGATAGAATCAGTGGATTATATAATTCGATGACACATTTTATATATACAGATTCAACTAACATAAATTACCGTTTTGGTAGAAATCGATCTGGATTCTATATTTTTGAGGTTATCTTGCCAAGGGATGAGTACTTAAATGAAATGTATACTTATGAAATAGAGTTTGATGAGTATTTGTTAAATGACATTAATGCCGTTGATTTTCCTCCTTTTGAAAGTGATGTCAGTTATAATGGTAAGTATTATTTTATTATGCCATCTGAAGTTAATAGAACAAGGAAGTTTAATATTTATATTTATAGAGTTGATGTTTCAGAGGATAAACCTTTTGGTTTATTCGACATATTTAGGACTTGGGGTTGATAAAATTATGAAAAAGAAAAAAGAAAAGAAAACTAGTTTATCAAGAAGAGTAGTTAGTTTAACTGTCTTTATTGAATCTTTATTTTTAATTATTATCTCCACCGGTTTCTTATTTTATACATTCATAAATTTGAACCAAAATAAAACTGAAGTAGTTCAAAATCAGACTCAAGCAATAGTTAGTTCGATTGATAGGTTTCTAGATAAATTTAAAACTGATATAGATTTACTAACTACTAATGAAGATGTTATTAGTTATTTAAAATATATCAATGCTGGTAATAACCCAATTATTTCTGCAGAAGATGAAAATTATTCTGTATATTACAATTTTTTAACAGTTTCCAACACTTTAGTTGACCATCAACCTGAACAAGCTTATGATTTAATATTTATAGCCACTGAACATAATTGTCTAGAGGCAACTGATGGTTGTGCTATAACTAACACAGAGGAAGTTTTATATGAATCTTGGTTTATAAGTCAAAGGCCATGGTTTATCCAGTTAGGTGTAGAAAACGAAATGTTTACAGCACCTTATCTTGATGCTTTATCTGGAGATTATACTTTTACTTATGTTAAAAGAATAGTTGAAAATGAACAAACAATTGGATATGTTGGGCTTGATATATCGTTTGATAGCCTAAAAAAGTTAATTGAAACAATTGATAAGGATATAAATGATGAAACGGCTGAATTACTGATTTTTACTGACTTTGAAAACAATCCTACTTTATCATTTTATAGCAATGAAAGTTATGTTGATTATTCAATGCTTTCTGGTACGGAAATATTATCTGTTGATAATGAATTAGGCTATATCGATAATGGAATAACAGATTTAATAAGTAATTATCGAAGTCAAGAAGTTTTAGTAACTAACGTTTTTGGAGATGAGTATTTAGTTACTTATAGTAATCTTGATTATTATGGTTGGCAAGTTGTTATTTTAGTTGATAACTCTAGAATGTTTTCAATGGAAATGATATTTGTGATGATACTGATAGTAATTGGAGTATTAGTTTATTTAACTTCTAAATTACTCACTCGCAGAATTAAAAAAGTTTTATTCCCAATAAACATAATTCTAGATTCGTTAGAGGAAATAAAAAGTGGAAACTATAAAGTAAAGGTTAATCTTACTGAGAACAATGAGATTAAAGAGATTGGTGACGCAATTAATTTAATGTCAAAAGAAATAGAAAGACAAGTAGAATTAGTTTACGACAATTTTGCTTATGATAATTTAACTGGATTAAAAAATATTAATGCAGCTAGGATAGATATTACTAAGAACATCCTTTCTGGTAATAAAAAATCAGCTATTTGTATCTTCCAGGTTGAAAATATTAAAAATATCAATATAATAAAAGGACAACTAGTCGGTGATGATTTATTAAAAACAATTGCGTCTGAACTTACAAATATGGTTAATGATACTGAATATATCTACGCTAATGGATATGATGAATTTGTCTATATTATGAATGATTTTAAATCGTTAGAAAGCGTTGAAAATACAGTCAATAAGATTCTCGCTGGTTTTAAAGAACCTTTAACTGTAAACAATATTAAAACTGAAGTTAAGTTTTTCGTAGGTATTTCTGTTTATCCAACAGATGGCTCAAATTTAGATGACCTAATTAAAAAAGGTGATACAGCTCTTTACAAAGCTAAACAATCTGGCTTTAGACGATATTTGTTTTACAATGAAAATATAGCTCGAGAAATTTCTTACAAAGCGCAAATAACTGAACAACTTGCAAGAACAATCAAAAACAAAGAATTATATTTAAAATATCAACCGTTAGTTGATAACAAAAATGAGTTATATGGTTTTGAAGCTTTAGTTAGGTGGAATTCGCCAATTCTAGGCGAAATATCGCCTGATGGGTTTATTACTAACGCTGAAGAAAACTTTATGATTGTACCAATTGGCAGTTGGGTATTAAAAGAAGCTTGTTTAGCACAAGTTAGACTAAAAAAACTTTATAATAAAGAGTTTACTATCAGTGTTAATGTATCTTCAATCCAGTTGATTCAGTTTGACTTCGTTGATACTGTAAAAGCTGTTATTAAAGAAACCGATATAAGCCCAGAGTATTTGACTTTGGAATTAACAGAAAGTGTATTTCTTGACTCAACTGTTATGATAGAAGGAAAACTGGCGGATTTAAAAGCTTTAGGAGTAAGATTTTCTCTTGACGACTTTGGAACCGGATATGCATCATTAACATATTTAAGACAAATTGCTTTTGATAATATAAAAATTGATAAAAGCTTTGTGGATGGTATCTTTGGTACAGAAAATGATCATAAAATAGTAGGTACAATTGTTGAATTAGTTCATAACCTTGAAATGAGAGTTATAGCTGAAGGTGTTGAAACAAAAAGACAATATGAGTATCTAAAACAAATAGGTACTGATGTTTTCCAAGGCTATTTAATTTCTGAACCGCTAACTGAAGAAAAATTAGATGAATTTCTGAAGATGTTTTTCAAAATAGCTAAGGCAAAGCGTATGGATGTGCTTGCAAGTAAATTTAAGTAGAGGTGAAAAATGGTAAATCTAGTGTTTTTAACAGATCCTAATAATGCTTCCAAACCTTGGGAAATAGTAGTAGCTGCTATTCTTGTTTTTCTAACAGCTGTTGCATTGTTCTTTTTGTATCGTAATGTTGTTAAAAATTTTAAACAAAATAAGATTGAGAAAAAGAACATTATTTCTGATAAAGAAATCGTTAAAGATGAGGTTGAAATCGTTAATGAAGCAGCGTCTAATCATCCTTTATTAGCCCAAGTTAATGATGATATAGCGAAAATTAAAGAAGGAGATTTACGTCTCTTCTTTGCGATAAATTTAGATAATTTTAGATATATTGTTGATAGTTATGATCAAAAGTCTGTTAATAGCAGAATTTACAAAAAGATTAAAAAAATATGCTGAAAAAGGCAGTGTTGTTGGTCATTACGAACAAGACATATTCATCTATTATTTTAAAGGCTTTATTGACAGCGAGAATATTAATAGAATTGGAAAAGAATTACTAACCTTATTTAGGGAACCAGTAAAGTTGAACAATCATGAATTGACTGCTTCAATTGGTATTTGTTTATTTCCATATGATGGTATTAATGCAGAAAATTTGTTAAAAAATGCAGAAGTAGCAGTTTATGTAGCTAAAAAAGAAGGAAAGAATCGCTTCTATATGTATTCTGAAAACCTTATTGAAAAAGAACAATTTAATCTTGATTATTACAAACAAATAAAGAAGTCGATTCAAAATGATGAATTTTTATTATATTATCAACCAATTATTGATGTTAGAACTGGAAAAATTATCGGTTTAGAATCTCTACTTCGTTGGAAGCATCCAACGATGGGAATTTTACCGCCAGGTAAGTTTTTAAATGTTATGGATTTAACTGGTGACATTACTTGGTTTGGTATTTGGGGGTTTGAAAAAGTTGCTCAACAATATGCTGTTTGGCAAAGAAGTATTAAATTAGGAGAGTTTTTTATTTCAATAAATCTAGGGCCAAAGCAATTATATGTTGAGGATCTGGCGAGACAATATTTTGAAATTACAGGTAGATTAGGGTTAAATACAGAAAGTTTTGTTTTGGAAATAATTGATTATTTTACAGTTACTTCTAACGAAATAGCTATGAGAAATTTAGTTGAATTTCGCCGTTATGGATTTAGAATTGCAATTGATGATACCGGGGTTGATTATGCAGTAACTGATGAAATGCGTAAGATAATGGCTACAATATTTAAAATTTCACGTGGTAATTTATTACTGTTAACAAGTGATGATTCTGATTCTGAAAAACTTAAAAAGGTAATTGAAGAAGCTAAGGCTAATCAAAAAATTGTAATTGCTGAAGGCATTGAGGATGAAGATACTATTAGAACTCTTAATAAGCTTGATATTAGGTTTATGCAAGGATTTTATTTTTCAGAACCTATATCAGTAGAAGAAGCTGAAAAGATTATTAATAAGTCGCCTTGGGATATGTTTTCTTTTAATCATTTAATAAAATAAAAACTATATTATAAATAAAAAGAGTAAGTTGTTAGTTATTAAAACCAACATCTTACTCTTTTTTTATTGAGTTAATAAGCCAAAGTATTTCTTCCATAGTGTTTTCAACTAAGGAAATTGTCCGCTTTTTATTTATTGCTTCTTTAAAACTCATGGGCTTGTTTATTATAGAAAACATCGAGGTTATTCCTTTTTCGTGCATTATCTTTGCGGAATAATCAACATTGCCAGCTAATGCTATTACTGGAACATGATATTTAATACCAATCCTACCGATTCCTGATAAAACCTTTCCCATAGCGGATTGCATGTCAATCTTTCCTTCACCTGTGATGATAAAATCTGCGTCTTGAGCATGAGATTCAATGTTAACTTTTTCTAAAACAATGTCGATTCCTGGTTTTAACTCTGCGTTAAAAAAAGTTAAGAATGCATAGCCAAGGCCCCCTGCGGCACCAGAACCAGGAACT
Organism: Candidatus Izemoplasmatales bacterium; assembly: GCA_041672325.1. GTDB lineage: Bacteria > Bacillota_I > Bacilli_A > Izemoplasmatales > Hujiaoplasmataceae > UBA2289. Next base: position 5,109 of record JBAYZV010000032.1, on the reverse strand, counting down.
TTAGAATTGTATATATTTAATTTATTTTCTACAAGTGAATTGAAATGATTTAGTCCGAGATCAAGTGTTTTAACTATTTCAGTGTTAGCTCCTTTTTGAGGGCCGTAAATATAAGATGCTCCATTTATTCCGAAAAGAGGATTATCTACATCACAAGCTATCAAGAACTGACATTTTTTTAAACGAATATCGAAATTATCAAGTTCAATATATTCAATGTTGTTTAAAGATTTACCTACAGGCGGTACTGGTTTTTTATCTTTGTCAAAAAATTTTATACCAAGAGAATTAAGCATTCCGATTCCAGCATCATTAGTAGCACTACCACCAATGCCAACAATAAACTTTTTTACGCCTTTATCTAGAGCGTCTTTAATGATTTCTCCGACTCCGTATGTTGTAGTGTTAAGGGGGTTTCTTTCGGTTTTATCAAGTAGTGTTAAACCGCTTGCTTTTGCTATTTCAATAATAGCTGTGCCATCGTTTAAAATACCATAATAAGTTTGTATTTTTCTAAAAAGCGGATCAGTTACTTCAAGATAAACTTTCTTACCATTATTGTTAGTAATCAAACTATCAATGGTACCTTCTCCTCCATCAGCTATGGGAATCTTTATGATAGATGCATCAGGAAATCTTTCTTTTATTCTATTAGAAATAACAGCAACTAGTTCAACTGAACTAATTGATCCTTTAAATGAATCTGTAGCGACAATGAATTTCATGTTTTCACCCCGGTAAGTAATTGATTAAAAAGTAAAAACTTAAAAAACTTTTCACTTTTTTGTTATCCCATCTTGAAGAACTTTCATACTTTCTTCAACCACAAAGTCTACGTCTTTAGTGCTAGCATTTTTATTGAAAACTATTTGTAAGCCAACAAAATTAGAAATACCCATAAGAATATATGACAATGTTTCTAAATCAAGATCATCTCTAATTTCTCCGCTTTTGACAAATGGTTTTAAGTGTTCAATATATGAAGTAGCAAAACTTGTATAATATTCTTTGAAAATATTTTGATCAACAAATAATGATTCCCATATAAGCTTATAAGCTAGAGGGTCTTCTTTTACATACAAGATAAAAGCTCTTAGCCCAGCTTTCTCAATATCTAAACGGGTTTGGCAGTCTTTTGTTGCTTCATAAGCGACTCTTCTAATATTGTGTCGATATTCATCTAGTAAATGAAGATAGAGAGCTAATTTCGAATCAAAATAAATATAGAATGTGCCAGCTGCAACTCTTGCTTTTGAAATTATATCATTTATCGATGTTGCATTGTATCCAGCCCTACTATAAAAATACTTACCAGCTTTGATAATTTTATTAAAAGATTTTAGTCCAACCTTTGTTTTGGGTAGCCGATACTCTTTATTTTTCATATTATCACCTTTTGTTAATTGTAAAATAAACGAAAGTAAAATACAAGGGCTTTATTTAAAAGATAATGTGAATAATAATTCACCAGCTTCTTTATTTCATAATAAAATAATTATAATCTAATATTTCGCCAACTCTGGCTTTTTTGATAAAACTCTATTGATTAAACGCTATTTTTAGGCTTTTATTTATTTGTAGAAAAGACTGAAAGCGCTTGACTTTACAGTGGATTATTGATTATAATTAAATAAAATATTACATATTTTTTTTAATATGTTTTTAAAAAAACAGGAGGTTTTTAGGTGAGTAAGAAAGTTTATATCGTCGGAGCGAAAAGAAGTCCAATCGGATCGTTTTTAGGTGCTTTAAAGGATGTGCACCCAAGAGATTTAGGTTCTCAAGTGTTAAAAGTATTACTTGAAGAAACAAAAGTACCAGTAGATAAGATTAGTGAAGTCATTGTTGGTAATGTGTTATCAGCTAGTTTTGGGCAAGGAATTGCAAGGCAAATTTCAATTACTTCTGGGATTCCTGAGTCAATACCTGCTTATTCTTTAAATATGGTATGTGGTAGCGGAATGAAATCAATAATGAATGCTTATATGGGTATTCAATCTGGTTTCAGTGAAATAGTAGTTGCTGGTGGAGTTGAATCAATGTCTGGAGCTCCATATTGTATTCCTAATAAAGTTAGATCTGGAAGCAAAATGGGAGATATGATATTAGTTGATCATATGATAAATGATGCTTTAACTGATTCTTTTGGAAATATGCACATGGGTATAACTGCTGAAAATATTGTTGATAAGCACAATTTGTCTAGAGTAGCTCAAGATAATTTCGCTTATGAATCACAAGTCAAAGCCATAAAAGCAGTAGATTCCGGTAGATTCAAAGATGAAATAGTGCCGATTCTTATTAAAGGAAGAAAAGCTGATACTATTATGGAAAATGATGAGTATCCAAACAGAACTACTAATCCAGAAATTCTAGCTAAGTTAAGACCCGCTTTTATTAAAGATGGTTCTGTAACAGCTGGAAACTCTTCTGGAATTAATGATGGGGCTTCATTTACTATTATTGCAAGTGAAGACGCTGTTAATAAATACAATCTTCCTGTTCTAGCAGAGATTGTAGCCATTGGACAAGGAGGCGTTGATCCTAACTATATGGGTTTAGGACCTGTCCCAGCAATTAGAAATCTTATGAATAATTATAATATGAAATTAAAAGATATGGAAATTATAGAATTGAATGAAGCTTTTGCTGCTCAAAGTTTAGGCGTTATAAAAGAATTATCTGAAGAACACCAAATGACTGAAGAAGAAATATTAGCAAGAACAAATCATAATGGCGGAGCTATAGCTTTAGGACACCCTGTTGGTGTGAGTGGAAACAGAATAGTGGTTACTTTGCTATATGAAATGATCAAACAGAACAAACATCTAGGTTTAGCTAGTTTATGCATTGGTGGCGGTATGGGTACCGCTATTGTACTAAAAAGATAAGGCGAGGTGGAGAATATGAAATTGGAAAATAAAATTGCAGTTGTAACCGGAGGCGCAAAGGGCATAGGTGCAGAGATTTGTAAAATATTTGCACTAGAAGGTGCAAAAGTAATAGCTGTTGATATGGGAGATATGACATATAATCAAGAAAATGTCGAATATTATAAATTGAATATCACAGATGTGGATAACTGTAAAGTGTTCTATGATTTTGTTATGGAAAAATATGGGAAAATTGACATTCTTGTAAATAATGCTGGAATTACAAAAGACGCAATGACGAGAAAAATGACTGATGAAATGTGGGATGCAGTAATTAATGTTAATCTTAAAGGAGTATTTAACCTTGTAAGACATATAGGACCACAAATGGAAGTAAATAATGGTGGTTCAATAATTAATATTTCTTCAGTTGTTGGAGTTTTCGGAAATATTGGTCAAGCCAATTATTCAGCTACTAAAGCTGGAATTATTGGATTGACAAAAACTTGGGCTAAAGAATTTGCAAGAAAAGGAATACCAGTAAGAGTAAATGCAATAGCTCCTGGATATGTTATGACAGATATTTTAAAAACTGTTCCACAAGATCTTTTAGATCAATTTGCTTCTCTTACAATGTTAAAAAGATTAGGACAACCTGAAGAAATTGCCAAAGTAGCTTTATTCTTAGCTAGTGATGACGCTTCATATGTTACGGGCCAAACTATTCAAGCCGATGGTGGGATGAGATTATAATAAAAATATATTCTAGAAAGATGTGATTATATGAAAATACCAACTGTTGGTATTGTTGGCACTGGTATTTATTTACCTAATAATTATATAACCGCAAAAGAGATATCCGCTGAAACTAATGGCGTTTGGGCAGAAGAAAAAGTTATTGAAAAATTAGGGATTATAAAAAAGACTATACCTGGAAAAACAGATGGAACTCAAGAAATGGGAGTTAAAGCTGCACTTAATGCATTAAAAAACACTAATGTAAAACCAGATGACATTGATGTTATTCTTTGTGTTGGAGAAGAATGGAAAGAATATCCATTAACAACTAGTGCATTGTATATTCAAAACAAAATAAAAGCTATAAATGCTTGGGGTATTGATTTAACTAATCGTTGTTGCGCAACAGTTTCAGCTATGAAAATAGCTAAGGATATGTTGATAGCTGATGAAAATATTAATACTATAATGATTGTTGGCGGATATAGAAATGGAGATCTCATTGATTATCAAGATGATGATTTATCATTGATGTTTAATCTAGGTTGCGGTGGTGCAGCTATTATTTTAAAAAAAAATTATAAGCAAAATCAATTACTTGGTTGTCATATTATTTCTGAAAGTTCTTTATCTAGAACAGCTAGAGTAGAAATTGGGGGAATAACAAATCCAATAACACATGATAATCTTGAAAAAAGCAAAAAATCATTTAAATTTGTTGAAACTAAAAAGGTAAAAGATAAACTTGAAGAAATATCCATGAAAAATTGGTTTATGTGCATTGATAAAGCTCTAGAGATGAGTTATTATAGTAGGAAGGATATTGATTACTTAGCTATTCCTCATATAAAAAGGTCAAAGCATAAAGAAATATTAGTTAAATTAGGTTTGACTGAAGAGCAAACAATTTACTTGGAGAATTATGGCCACATCGGTCAAGTTGATCAAATCCTATCTTTAGAGAAAGCGTTGGAAGTACATAAAGTGAAAGATGGCAGTGTAGTTTGTATGTTAGCTGCTGGTATTGGGTATGTTTGGGCAGCAAACATCATTAAATGGGGTAAATATTAGTTTAATTAAAATATTTATTCAACAGAATAACTTAATAATTTTCCACCGCGAATAAGAAACAAATGAATAATGAAAAGCAATTTCAGTTTTTTATCTGCTACTGTAGCGTATTTTTATTCCTTTCTCTTTATAAAGGGTGCTTTCATTTTAATAAATACAGAGAAGTCATCCTTATAGAAGGAAATAAAAGGGGTAAAAAGTCGAAATCGCTTGACAAAGGCACTTGACTATATTATAATCAAGGCGTAAATAGCAAAACTAGCGAAAGTTAGTGACGCAAAGCTATAGGGCCTTCTTTACGGTGGTAGCCAGTTGCCGTTATCTTAACAGATGAGGGCATTTTTTATTTCTGTAATGATAAGATGTTAGTAGACACATAAAAAACATTATGTGAAATACTAGCATCTTTTTCTATTAGGTAAAGATT
>JBAYZV010000031.1:0-14323 GCA_041672325.1 Candidatus Izemoplasmatales bacterium | reverse complement strand
TTACATATTCTCCTTTTTCATCAATCTCTTGAGCTTGTTCGTGTAAAGCCATTTCATTCAAAAGAGTAGCTAAAATCTCATAATTAGTAAAATTGACGTCATACCCAGCAATTTTTTCCATCATTAGACTCTTGAATTCTTCTAAATTATCCAATCTTCTTTCCGATTGAAAACTGCGGTCTAGTGTTGAATCATCATTTTCTAGCATTGTTTTATACCCAGATTTTTCAACTAATTGATCATATGTATCTAATAAAGATTGACTATTAATTTTTTCTTTAAGTTCAATTATTAAATCTTTCAAAGCAAGTATAGCTTCTTTTGATTTTCCTTTAAGATTTTCATTTTCAGGATTAATCACATCAAATAATCGAACGTTGTTGTAATTAGCTTCTTCAACTAGTTTTGCAAATGTAGCTTCTCCAATTCCTCGCTTCGGAGTATTATATATTCTTGAAAACGAATAATCGTCTCCCATATTAATAATCAAATGAAGATAAGCAATAATATCTTTTATTTCTTTTCTTTTATAAAATGAAATATTACCTATAACACGATGTGGTACATTGAACTTCAAAAATATATCTTCAAATCGTCTACTCATTGCATTATTTCGATATAAAATCGCAATATTGTTTAGTTTTACGCCATTTTTCCAATACGCTTTAATTTTTTCATACACATAATAAGCCTCTTCTTCATCAGTACCCGCCTTAAAATGAGTAACTTTGTCTCCAGTACCTAGAGTGGAAAATAACTCCTTTTTAATTCTGTTTCTATTATTCTGAATTACTGAATTAGCTGCTTTTAGTATTGTGTCTTTTGAACGATAATTTTGATTCAACATTATTGTTAAATGTTCCGGAAAATCACTAATGAATTTTTTTATATTTTTTATATTAGAACCCCGAAAAGCATAAATACTTTGATCTTCATCACCCACAATAAAAAGGTTTCTATGTTTAGAAGCCAACAAATGAACAATTTCATATTGTAAATCATTAGTATCTTGAAATTCATCAACCAAAATATATTCAAACTTATCTTGATATTTTCTTAAAACATCTGGAAAATTTTTAAATAGTTCTAAAACTAATACTAATAAATCTTGAAAATCAACCAAATTATTCTTTTTCAAATACTCATTATATAGCGGATATAACTCAATAGCCATAGATCTAACCGGCTCTAAAACACTATGAATTGAAGTATGTTGCCCTTTGATTGAAGAGAAAAGATGTGAAGTAATTTTAGGGGAGAATTTTTTTCTATCATAATCATGATCCTTTAACAAATTCTTCACAATTATTGTGGAATCATCATCATCAATAATTTGATAATCTCTTTCATATCCCAAATGATGTATTTCACTTCTTAAAATTTTCGCACCCATAGCGTGAAACGTTGATATCCAAGCTCCTTCAAGGGGAATGTCTAACAAATTACCAACTCTTTTACGCATTTCTTCAGCTGCCTTATTTGTAAAAGTAATTGCTAATATATTACTTGGATAAACACCTTGATCTTCAATTAAATAAGCAATTCTTCTTGTCAAAACTCTTGTTTTTCCAGCACCCGCTCCAGCGACTGCCATAATAGGGCCATGAACATTTTTAACGGCTAAAAGTTGTTGTGTATTTAAATTTTCCAGTATTCTTTCTTTCACATTATCACCTTTGAATATTATACCATATTTCACTTAGATTATTAAGGTATATGAATGATATTCATAACATTATTAGCACTTGAGCATATGTTTTGAATTGATTGCATTTTTATGAGATAATTAAAGCAAGAAAATAAAAAGGAGTGATTTAAATGAAACATATTTTACCAGATTTATCTTTTAAATATAATGAACTAGAACCTTACATCGATGCAAAAACAATGGAAATACATCATACGAAACATCATCAAGGATATATAACAAAATATATTGACGCTCTAAAAAACAGAGAAGAACTACTTGATAAAGATGTTGAGTACATCTTAAAAAACATCGAGAGGGTCCCAGAAAACGTTCGACAAACTGTCATTAATAATGGTGGAGGATATTATAATCATCGTTTATTTTGGGAAATACTTTCCCCGAAAAAATCTGTCCCTAGCAAGAACCTTGAAGAAGCAATTAACAGAGATTTTGGTTCTTTTGACAAATTCAAAGAAGAATTTTCTAACGCAGCTGCTACACGATTTGGTAGTGGTTGGGCTTGGTTATTAGTGGATAATGATAAAAAGTTAATAGTTACATCTACCGCTAATCAAGATGTTCCTTTTGAAAAGGGATACCCAATTTTAGCTCTTGATGTTTGGGAACATGCATATTACTTAAATTACCAAAACCGTAGGCCTGATTACATAAATAGTTTTTGGCATGTTGTTAATTGGGAAATGGTATCAGAAAAATACAAGAATACTTTATAATCCAAAAAAGACGCTGAAAAGCGTTTTTTCTTTCGTTTTTCGCATTAATTTAGCTTTCTGGTGGTATAATACTTTTGGATAAATAAAAAAAATGAAGAAAGGAAAAGTATTAAAACAATTATTTGTTTTAAAAAAATAAAGGTGACTTAATAATATGAAAAAATGTTTAATAGTAGTCGATTATCAAAATGATTTTATCGACGGTGCTTTAGGATTTGAAGAAGCAATTACAATCAAGGATAAAGTAATTGAGAAAATAACTGAGTATAGAGAAAATGGTGATGATATCATTTTTACCCTTGATACTCATGATAACAATTATATGGATAGCGAAGAAGGCGAAAATCTTCCAGTTAAACATTGCATTAAAGGAACAGTTGGACATGAGTTGCATAAAGATATTAACGCTTTAAAAACCCCAAAAGACATAGTCTTTGAAAAAAATACCTTTGCTTCTTTGGAATTAGGTAAATATTTAGAAAATAAAGAATATGAACAAATAGAACTATGTGGTCTAGTCTCAAATATATGTGTTATAAGTAATGCAATTATCGCAAAAAGTGCTTTACCAAATGCGCATATTATAATTGACGCATCTGCTACAAATTCTTTCGACAAAACTTTACACGCTAAAACACTTGATGTTCTTGAGGGCCTTCATGTTGAAGTGATTAATAAATGAAAAGTTATAGACAGTCAATGTTGGTAGATTTTTATGAACTAACTATGGCAAACGGGTATTTTTTAGAAAACATGCAAAATGAAATTGTTTATTTTGATCTATATTTTCGAAATACACCAGACAAAGGTGGATACGCTTTATTCGTTGGTTTAGAAAGCATTATTGATTTCATTGATAATTTTAAATTTACTGATGACGATATCTCATATTTAAGAGATCAGAATTTATTTGATGAACGCTTTTTGGAATACTTAAAAACCTTTTCTTTTTCCGGTGATATATACTCTTTCGTAGAAGGAAGCGTAATGTTTCCAAACGAACCCATTCTTACAGTAAAAGCTAAACTAATCGAAGCTCAAATTATCGAAACATTTTTGTTACAAACAATTAATCACCAGAGTTTAATTGCTACAAAATCATCTCGAATAAAATATGCAGCTGGTAAAAAAACCGTCTTAGAAATGGGAGCTAGAAGAGCGCATGGAGAATCAAGTAGCATTCTTGGAGCTCGAGCTGCCTATATTGCAGGGATTGATGGAACTAGTAACATCTTAGCTGATCAACTCTATAAAGTCCCTTCAGGCGGAACCATGGCTCACTCTTGGGTTCAACTATTCGATAATGAATATGAGGCATTCAAAACATATGCAAAACATTACCCTAACAACGCAACTTTTTTGGTAGATACTTATGATACTTTAGGAAGCGGAGTTCCTAATGCTATAAAAGTTATAAAAGAATGCTTAATTCCTTTGAAAGTAAAAAACTATTCTATACGTATCGATTCTGGCGATCTAACCTATTTAGCTAAGCAAGCAAGAATCATGTTCGATGATGCTATGTTGCCTGAATGTAAAATAATCGTCAGTAATTCTCTAGATGAACATCTGATAAAAACCTTACTCTCTCAAGGTGCACCAATTGATTTGTTTGGAGTTGGTGAAAGATTAATTACAGCTAAAAGTGATCCGGTTTTTGGCTCAGTTTATAAATTAGTAGCTTTAGAAAAAAACGATATAATAATACCAAAAATAAAGATAAGTGATAATATAGAAAAAATAACGACACCACACTTTAAAAAAGTATATCGAATATATTCAAGAAATAATAAAGCTGAAGCTGATTTAATCACAGTATATGATGAAAAGATTGATGAAAGTCAATCATTAAAAATTTTTGATCAAATAAGTACTTGGAAAACAAAAACTTTTGATGATTATTATGTAAAAGAAATGCAACAAACAATATATAAAGATGGAAAAAGAGTATATGAACTACCTTCAATCAAAAAAATTCGAGAATTTGCATCTAGCGAATTAGATAGTTTATGGGAGGAAGTTAGAAGATTTGATTATCCACATAAATATTATGTTGATTTATCAAAAAAACTCTGGGATATAAAACAATCACTAATTAAAAGATAAAAAAGGACGAAAAATAATCGTCCTTTTTTTTAGTTAAATGAAGATTTTAACTCAACAATTCGATTGAAAATATATTCCTTTTCAGTCGAGTCATAATCAGTAGCGAAATAACCTTTTCTTATAAATTGAAATCTCTCTAATATTTCTATGTTCTTTAATGAAGGCTCCACAAATCCATTGAATGTTTGCCAAGAATTAGGATTCAGTCTTGACACTAATTCTTTTTTAGAATCAGAATCTAATAAAAGCGGTTCAAATAGATTTATTTTTGCAGGGATTGCTGTAGATGCTTCCACAAAATGAATATTCCCATTTGGTTTTCTATCAGAGAAACCACTTCCAGATTTTGTATTTTCGTCATATGTACAATGAAGCTCTTTTACGGAACCGTCCTTATTATAAATAACCTCGTTACATTTAATAAAATATGCATGCATTAGTCTCACTTCTAAGCCTAATGATAATCTCTTCCATTTTTTATTAGGTTTTTCCTCTAGAAAATCTTCTCTTTCAATATAAAGCTCTCTACCAAATGAAATTTTTCTATTTCCAAAAGATTCGTTATCGTTATTATATTCAACATCTATCCATTCAATTTCATTTTCAGGATAATTTGTGATGATAACTTTAATTGGATCTATAACAGCATTAACTCTTTTAACCTTTGTGTTTAAATCATTTCGTAATGATGTTTCTAACATTTCGCTTGATACAGTTGAGTTTACTCTTGATAGCCCTGTTGAAAGAATAAAGTTAATTATTGCATCTCTGGTATAACCTCTTCTTCTCAACCCAGCTAATGTTGGCATTCTTGGGTCATCATACCATTTGACAAGTTTCTCATCGACCAATTGTTTTAAGTATCTTTTTGACATTATTGTGTTAGTGATATTTAGTCTTCCGAATTCATATTGGTGAGGAACATGTTCCATTTCGCATTTTTCTACAAACCAATCATAAAGCACTCTATGATCATCATATTCTAAAGAACACAAAGAATGTGTTACTCCTTCAAAAGAATCCTGTAAAGGATGTGCAAAATCATACATTGGATAGATGCACCATTTATTTCCGGTGTTGTGATGTTCGATGTGGATAATACGATATATAACCGGATCTCTCATATTCATATTGGGAGATGACATATCTATTTTAGCCCTTAATGTTTTTTCGCCATCGTTATATCTACCGTTTTTCATTTCTTCAAACAAAATCAAATTTTCTTCTATAGAACGATTTCTATATGGTGATTCTTTACCGGTAGTAGTAAGAGTTCCTCTGTATTCTTTCATTTCTTCTGCGTTTAAATCGCAAACATAAGCAAGCCCTTTTTTTATAAGTTTTATTGCCAATTCATAACTATCATCAAAATAATCTGATCCAAACAAAATCTTAGCTGGAGTATAGCCTAACCACTCAATATCCTTTTTTATCGCTTCTACAAACGAACTATCTTCTTTAACCGGATTAGTATCGTCAAAACGAAGGTTAGTTTTACCATTAAACTGTTTTGCTAGTTCAAAATTTGTAATAATTGCTCTAGCATGCCCAATATGTAGATATGCATTAGGCTCAGGTGGAAATCTAGTAACAATTGTGTCTACTTTTCCTGTTTTTAAGTCTTCTTCCATTATAGTTTTTATAAAATTTGATGTAATTTCCATAATATTACCCCTCTAAGTTCAGCCTTGATTGACCGTTTAATAACAAATCATCAGATTTTTTATGTTTTAAAAATTGAAAGTATCCAGCAGAAGCTATCATTGCTGCATTATCTGTGCAATAAGCCATTTTAGGAAAATACACTGGTATGTCAGTTATTCTTTCCTTCATTTTTTTTCTTAATCCAGAGTTTGCAGCTACTCCACCAGCGACTATTATTTGTTTAACTTTATAATTTTCTTTCGCTTGAATTGTTTTGCTAACTAAAACATCAGTAACAGCTTCTTGAAAACTAGCGCAATAGTCTTCTACATTTATTTCTTCATTACGCTGCTTCATATTATGATGAACGTTGATTACATGAGACTTTAAACCGGAAAAACTAAAATTGAAATCACCACTATCAATCATTGGTCTTGGAAAATGCATTGTATCTTTTCCGATAGAAGCAATCTTATCAACAACTGGTCCGCCAGGATATGGTAACCCTAATATTCTAGCCACTTTATCATAAGCCTCGCCAACTGCATCATCTTGGGTTTCGCCTAATTTTTCAAAATCAAAATGTTCTTTCATCAAAATAAGTTCTGTATGTCCGCCAGATACGACTAATGCAAGTAAAGGAAAAATCATTCCGTTATCAATATAATTAGCGTAAATATGTCCAGCTATATGATGAACTCCTATAATTGGTATATTATAATTCAAACTAATTACCTTAGCGGCATTTACACCAATTAATAATGAGCCAATAAGTCCCGGCCCTTTTGTTACCGCGATAAGATTAATATCTTCAAACTTTAAACCCGCATCATTAATAGCTTTATCAAAAACATAAGTTATCCCTTTAACATGCTCCCTTGACGCAATTTCAGGGACTACCCCTCCATATTCTTTATGAATATCTATTTGTGATAAAACAACGTTAGACAATACTTCTTTACCATCTTTAACTACGCTTACGCTAGTTTCATCACAACTAGTTTCTACTCCTAATACATACATTTCAATCACTTCCCAATCTTTTGTACATAAGAAAAGCATCTTCCCCATTATTATAATAAGCTTTTCTTACTGCGACTTGTTTAAAACCACATTTTGTGTATAACTTCATAGCGAAAATATTAGTGGGTCTAACCTCTAAAGTTAATTCCTTTATTCCAATTTCGCCCAATTTTTTAAATATGAATTCAAGAAATTTAGTGCCATACCCTTTATTTCTATATTGTTTTAATATAACCAAAGAGTTTATCTGCGCCTTATCTTCATCTATCCATAGATTTATATAACCTAATACATTATCTTTAACTAATACAAAATAATTTATTAATGGATTATTTAGTTCTTCTTCCAATTTTTCTTTAGTATTAAAATTATGAAAATATTCATTCTCACATTTCACAATTAAATCAATATCACAAGGTTCAATATTTCTAATGGTTAATTTCATTTTTTAAATTTCGCTCCGCTTCAGTAACTCTTAAATAATTAGGAGTTAAACTATGAATATCATCAACTTTATTCAATAAATTGGAATGAAGCAACTTCTCAATTTGTGGTTTTCCTTCTGTAATAATTTGTAAATCAAATTCAAAACTTTTTATATAATCTTCGATATTATCCATTACATCTTTTGAAATACTAATTAGTTTTTTATTAAGATTCTGATAAACTCCCATAAAAGCATTCCCTCTTCTAGCATCAATTAAGGCTAAAACATAAGGATTATCAGAGAATGATGCCATTAGCGCTAGAGATGATATCGTATATACTTCTAGATTATTTAGATATCCTATCATTTTGCCTACAGTAACACCTATTCTTACACCAGTATAACTACCAGGTCCTACCCCGATTATAACTTGGTCCAAATCTTTAAGAATAAGATTCTCCTTTTTTAGCATCTCTTCTATGAAAGGAATAATAGTGACTGAATGATTATTTATTCCCTCTTCATATACACTTTGTTTTTCAACTCCATCAATTACTAGAGATAAATATATATATTTAGTTGCTGTATCGATTACTAATTGCTTTAATGATTTCTTCATATATACCATCTCCTTTAATTGTAACATTTCTTGAATATTCATTAATTACCTTCAAATCAATTTCAAGGATTTCCTCTGGTAACATACTTGCAATATAAGGGTACCATTCAATAACACTAATCCCATCACCATAAATAAACTCATCTAACTCATAATCATATCCAATATTTTCAAGTCGATATACATCCATATGATATAAAGGTATTTTTGCGTCATATATTTTTAGAATAGTAAAAGTAGGTGAATTCAGATTATCTGACACACCTATTCTTTTTGCTAAATATTTAGTAAAAGTGGTTTTTCCAGATCCTAAATCTCCAGTTAAACCAATTACCATACCCTTAAATACATAATCAGAGATAATACTTGCTAATCTCGCAGTATCTTCCACTGAATCAAATCTAATGTTTATCTCCAAACTAATACACTCTTTCTATCTTATATTTATAGTAAAATTATATCATATATTGAATAAAAACGAATTAAAAACAATAAGAATGTGATGTTTTAATGATTTAACTTTTCTTTTTATTCTTATAATTATCTTTTGTGTTATAATAATTATTGATGATAAAATATAAGGAGCTCATAATGTTTCTAATAATACACAACCCTTTGTCAAGTAATAGGAAATCTAAAAAAACTACATTAAAATATGTTAAATTCTTTAAAAAGCAAAACATATCATTTCGCTTACGTTCATCGTTAAAAATTAAAAACTTGAACGAATATCTTGAGAAGAACCAACAAATCACGGATATACTATATCTCGGTGGCGATGGTTCTATAAATTTTTTAATTAATACTGTTAATATTCAAGACATAAAACAAAAAATTTATCTTGGTAAAAGCGGCTCAGGAAATGACTTTCTTAGAAGCTTAAAAAAATACAATAAAGCAGAAATCACTATTGGTGAAGCTAAAACTAATATTGGTACAACTAAATTCATAAACGGTTGTGGATTAGGTTTTGATGGATTAGTGTGTCATTATGTTAATAACGACAAGAAAAAAGGAAAACTATCTTATTTTATTAATGTTTTTCGATCAATTCTAAATTATCAACCAGTAGAAATAGACATTACAGTTGATGGGATTAAACATCATTTTAAGAAAGTATTCGTCTCAGCTATTCAAAACGGAAAATATTTTGGAGGTGGGATGAAAGTTACACCTACTGCTGATCCCACAAGCGATAAATATGTTGTATGCATAGCTCATAATCTATCAAAATTATTCTTACAATTAGTATTGGTAACCATATATCCTGGTTGGCATAAAATATTTAAAAAGCGAGTCACCTTTTTAACTGGTAAAAACATTATCATTTCCCATCCTTATGAAACATACTTACAAGCAGATGGAGAAGTAATGGGTAATATCAACCATGTCGAAATCAACCCAATCGAAAAACGGATATTTTATGCTTTTAACAAAAAGATTTTTAAAAATAAATCAGCCACAAATTAATTGTGGCTTTTTTTTATAACTTCTTTTCTAATTCTCTTTTTAATTTTTCATAGCCTGATTTTCCAAGCAAAGCAAACATATTATTTTTATAATCTTCTACTCCAGGTTGATTAAAAGGATTTACATCTAACAAATATGCACTAACACCTACTGCAAGTTCAAAGAAATATACTAAATAACCAAATGTATATGGATTGATTTTGGAAACATTTATAACTATGTTAGGTACTCCGCCATCTTTATGAGCTAAAAGCGTTCCCTGGAATGCTTTATTATTTACATAGTCTAACCCTTTATCTTTTAGGTAATTTAAACCATCTAAATCAGCTTCATCTTCTTTTATAATAATATCTTTTTCAGGATTTTGAACTTTAATAACAGTTTCAAAAAGCATTCTTTTACCATCTTGAATATATTGTCCTAATGAATGTAAATCGGTTGAAAAAGATGCACTAGAAACAAACAATCCTTTATGGTCTTTGCCTTCTGACTCTCCAAATAATTGTTTCCACCATTCAGAAAAATAACCAAGTTTCGGTTCATAATTTATTAACATTTCAACACTATAGTTATTTCGATATAAAAGGTTTCTTATAGCTACATACATATGAACATCGTTTTTATATATGTTATATTTATTATATTCTTTTCTAGCAGCTTTAGCGCCAGATAACATTTGTTTAATGTTAATTCCGCTAGCTGCTATCGGTAATAATCCTACTGCAGTTAATACAGAAAATCTGCCACCAACATTATTTGGAACTACAAAAGCTTTGTAATTATTAATATTTGCTAATTCTCTTAATGCTCCCTTATCTTTGTCGGTCGTAACATAAATTCTTTGTGAAGCTTCATTCACTCCATATTTTTCCTCTAATAAATTCTTTAAAATTCTAAAAGCAATGGCCGGTTCGGTTGTAGTGCCTGACTTAGAAATTACATTTATAGCAAATTCTTTATTTTTTAAGTACTCAACTAATTCATTTAAGTATGTACTAGACATATTGTGACCAGCAAACAAAATCTCTATATTTTTTCTTTTCGGAAAATAAGGTCTTAAATATTCTAAAGCCGCTTTAGTTCCTAAGTAAGATCCACCAATTCCGATAACCACTAAAATTTTGGCTTGTTGTCTAATTTTTCTAGCAGCATTATATATTTCATCTATCTCTTGTGGGTCAACTTTTTCAGGCAAGTCTAACCAACCTAAATACTCATTTCCTAAACCAGTTTTATCCTCTAATTTTTTTCTTGCATGCTTAATCTCTTTATTAATAATTTCAAGCTCTTCTTCCTTCAAAAAAGGCATAACGTACTTATAATCCAAATTTATATGTTTATTCATATTTTTCCTCCATATCACGACTAATATTATAACACAAAAACGATAATTATCAGCCCCTTAATGTTCATAATGCAAGCCTTTTCTTACCTGTTTATTAAAAAAACAATTCAAATTTTATCAATTTGAATTGCTTTTTTCATTTTTTACCTTTTTGGTACTTCTCTATCCAAGCTGGTAGTTGCGTTTCAAATGGTTTAAAACCACTAACAACTTCAATAGATTCTCTTTTTTTACGTCTTTTCTTGTTTTGGGATTTGTAACTTAAGCTTATTTTGTTTTCTTCAACTTTAATAACTTCTAAAGTTACTTCTTCCCCAACACTAAGATAGTCTTCTATACTTCTAACATAGCCATCACTAACTTCTGAAATATGGATTAATCCATCAGTTTCATCATTAATTTTTACGAAAGCTCCGTAAGGCTTAATATTAGTAATCCGACCTTTGACGATGTCACCTTGTTTCATATTTAACACCCCTCAAAGAAACTGTAAACATTATAACACATAACTGGCTATTATTAAAGATTTTTATCTTGTTTCTCCAATAATAAAAAAAAGTAACTAATATTAGTTACTCTTTATCTCCTACTGCGTTATGTGCTATTGAACTAGCTGCAGCCGCTGCAATAGCTCCGATTATATCATCCAAAAACGTATGACATTTATCTTCTTGTTTTCCCATTTCATCTAATTCACCGATTATGCCAGGTTTAATTTTGTCTACATAGCCAAAATTAGTTAATCCAATAGAACCATATACATTAGTAATTGATAAAACTAAAATTTCATCAATTCCATATAAGGGATTATCTTCGCTCACTAATGATTGTAAAGGCTCAGAAAGCATCTTTTTTTCGGCTAACATATCCAATTCTATTCCAGTAACAACAGCATTCTGTACTTCTCTTTTATCTAGAACCCGATTGATTGCTGCTAAACATAAGTCCTTTGTTATATCTGGGACATACTTTTTTTGCAAATCATAAACAATATCAACGATTCTATCTAAAGTAACTCCTCTTTGTTCAAATAAATTAATACAAATTTCTTTCATTCTCTTTTGCTTTTCTACCATACGTGTTCCACTCCTATAACTCCAGGCACTCTTTCTAGAAGAGTATCTTCAATCAATTCAGACATTGTTGATTCAAATCCAGCGCAACCAACACAAGCGCCTTGTAATTTAACATATACTATACCATCTTCAAATTTAACAAACTCAATATCTCCACCATCACGATTGATATAAGGCCTGATAAGTTTGATAACTTCTTTGATCTCAAGAATTATTTCTTCATAATTCATATACCTAACCTCTATTCTTCATATTTTTTAGTCTTATCATAATTTGGGTTTTTCAATATATAATAAGCACAATTAGGAGAACAAGACTCCATAATATAATCTGGTATCACTTGATAATTATCATCTGAAAAACCTTTTAACCTTAATAAGCCTCCAGAATAATCTCCAACTATGTACTGATAAATATCAAAAAAGTCTACATATTTTTTGTTGAAATCATCCAAAACAAAAGCATCTCTATAATTTTTTATAATTTCAAACTCTCCATAAATTGACTCTACCATATTTACATCACTCCTAGTATATTTATTTTACCACAATTACCAAATTATTTTAAAGATATTACTTTATTAATGAAAAACAAAAAAATTTAAAGTTTGTCTAATTAATCCAACATATAATCTGATTTTTCAAGTATAACAACAGCTTCGCAAATTACACCTTCTTCTCTACCAACAAATCCTAATCCTTCAAACGTTGTTGCTTTTATAGAAATTAACTTAATATCGCAGTTAAGTATACTAGCGATATTTTCTCTCATCTCTTTAACATAGTTTCTTATTTTTGGTTTTTCTAAAGAAACCATAGTATCAATATTTGAAATCTCGTATCCCTTAGAGGAAATATAATCATAAACTTCTTTTAAAATTAAACTAGAATCATAATTTTTGTACTTTGGATCATTATCAGGAAAAAATTTCCCTAAATCACCTAACGCTAAAGCGCCTAACATCGCTTCTGCGATAGCGTGCAACAAACAATCACCATCAGAATAGCCTATAGTTCCTTTATAATGAGGTATCTCAATCCCGCCTAATACAAACTTGGCATTGTCTTGTAAAGGATGAACATCTTTAGAAAATCCAATTTTTATCATAATACTGCCTCCAATATTTTCAAATCAAGTTCAGTTGTTAATTTAATGTTAAATTCATTTCCTTCTATTATTATAACATCTTCTTGCAGTTCATGCATATATAAACTTGCATCATCACAATAAGTATTCTCATTCTTTATCGCTAAATCATATGCTTTAGTTATTTTACTCGTATTAAAAACCTGAGGTGTCTGTAAGAAAACAAAACTTTCTCTATTTACATAGTTTTTAATTTTATTAAACGAATGTATCGCGATAGAATCTACTGTTTTTTTCGCCAAGGCGCATGCATTATCTTTAACAGTTTCTTTTAATTTATCAATGTTCGATTTATCTATAAAAGGACGAGCCCCATCATGAATCATTACATATTTAGTATTAACTTTTTTTAAAGCATTATAAACACTAGCTTGTCTAGTTATTCCTCCAAGAACAAATTTTACATTTTTACCATGGAGCACTTCTTTGATATGTAACAAATCCTTTTCATTAACCACCACGAAAACATCTGAAAAAGTTGAATCATTTAAAAAATAGTCTACAGAATATTCAAGAATAGTTTTCCCTTTTATATCATATAAGACTTTATTATAACCTAGATTAAGTCTTTCACCTTTTCCTGCAGCTAAAATTATTACTGAAAACATATGTTACCCTCCAAAAATTGAATAGTTTTGTTTGTTGTTTCTAATAGCCTCTTCCAAAGCTTTGTTACTTAAACTAATAAACTCACTTATATCAACACTCTGCCAAGGATCATTCTTAATAATTCCAATATTAGGATATACTATCTGTACAATACCACCAATGTTTATTCTGACATTTATTAAATCTCCACCGCTGACTAAAGCTCTATGTAAGTTTGCATATCTTTGTTCATCTTCAATGATTATCGCAAACTGAATCCCTGTTATTCTAAAAACCGTGTTATTTTCTCTAGCAAAGTGGAAACGCATTTGTTTAATGTATTCTGCAATCATCAAATTACCAACATCTCGACCAAATCGTTTATTAATATCTGGTACATTAGTTAAATGCATCATCGCTAAATAAAACGTTTTCTTTTCTTTTCGCAAATATGA
>JBAYZV010000030.1:0-14571 GCA_041672325.1 Candidatus Izemoplasmatales bacterium | reverse complement strand
CATGCTGTTTTTTATATTTTCTTTGGGTTAATCCAAGCGTTTGTATTTTTCATGTTAACAACAGTTAATATTTCAATGGCATCAGAAGCATAAAAAAAATAGGAGGAATATAATAATGTTTGAAACAATTTTTGATTCAGTATTACGTTTTGCAACTGAATACAACGAACACTTTAGTAGTGGTATGGCTTACTTGGGAGCTGGATTAGCGGTTATTGCTGGTTTTGGCCCTGGGATTGGTCAAGGTTTTGCCGCTGGTAAAGCTGCAGAAGCTGTAGGTCGTCAACCAGAAGCGCAAACAAAGATTTTAGTTACTACGTTGGTAACTCAAGCAGTTGCAGAAACTACTGGATTATACGCTTTGTTAGTTGCAATTCTTTTGATTGGTAAATAAAAAGAAATATTTTGATTTTTAGAGGGGGGCTCTTATGCCTTTAATAGAGAGAATGATGGAAGCGGTCCAAAAGGCGATTGAATCAGCTTTAGGTGTAAACCTACTGGACATGATAATCCAAATTGGCGCCACTTTAATATTAGTTCTAATCGTCAAGCATTTCTTTTGGGGTAAAATCACAGATTTTTTAGAGAAACGCAAGAATATCATGGAACAAGAAATGGAATCAGCTAAAACTGAAAACATAAAAGCTCAAAGTCTTAAAGAAAAACGTGAAGAAGAATATAATACTCTTATATTAAAATCTAAGGATTATCTTGATTCAGCTAAAGAAAAAGCTGAACAAGAACGTTTAAGAATTATATCTGAAGCAAAAGACAATGCTAGTGAAATGGTAAGTAGAACTAAGAAAGAGATTGAAGCTGAAAAGAATAAAGCAAAAGTGACTTTACAAAAAGAAGTAGTCAATTTAGCTGTGCTAATGGCCGAAAAAATAATAGAACAAGAAGTCGATGAAAGTAAATATCAAGACTTAATTGTAGAAGATTTAGAAAGAAGTGAAAAATCATGACCGATGTAGAAAGACAATATGCTCGGGCTGTTTTTTCACTTGCTTTAGAAAAAAATTTAGTTGATGAAGTTTATAAAGAATTGAATATGTTTATAACATCACTAGATGATCAGTCTTGGAAATTTTTTCTTCATCCTAAAATTGATGTACAGGATAAACATCAATTAATAGATATAGTAATTAAGAATAAATTACTAATCAATTTTTTGAAAGTAGTAATTGATAATAACCGTTTTGATTTGGTAAAGACAATAGCTGAAGCATATCTTGATTTAATCAACGAAATGAATCAAGTTATCGAAGTAGATGTCTTCAGCAATTTAAAAATAAATGAAGTTAATATTGAAAAAATTAAAAGAAATTTAGAAATAAAATTCATGAAAAAAGTTATAATTAAACAATTTATTGATTCTTCCATTATCGGTGGAATTAGAATTGAATATCAAGGCTGTGTAATTGATCAAACAATAAATTCATCTCTAGATAAGATGAAAAAAAGTTTAACAGGAGGTAACTAACTTGAAATTAGATCCTTTAGAAATCAGTTCTTTATTAAAAGAGCAGATTAATAAATACGAAAAACAAATTATTACTGAACAAGTGGGTTCTGTTATCTCTGTAGGTGATGGAATTGCTTTGGTCTATGGAATAGATAAAGCTATGGCGGGCGAGTTATTAGTTTTCCCTAATGGTGTTTTTGGAATGGTTCAAAATCTAGAAAAGAACCATGTTGGAGCTATTTTACTTAACGATTCTACTTTAGTTAAAGAAGGCATGGAAGTTAAATCAACTGGTAGAATTCTAGAAATAGGTGTTGGCGAAGAGTTAATTGGTCGTGTAATTAATCCGTTAGGTCAAGCTATAGACGGACTTGGTAAAATAGATACTAAAAAAAGCCGTCCAATTGAAAGAAAAGCAACAGGAGTTATTGACCGCCAATCTGTTAATCAGCCACTAGAAACTGGTATAAAAGTTCTTGATGCTTTAGTACCAATCGGCCGAGGGCAAAGAGAATTAATCATTGGCGATAGACAAACAGGTAAAACATCAATTGCCGTTGATACTATAATTAATCAAAAAGGTAAAGATGTAATATGTATATATGTAGCGATTGGGCAAAAACAATCAACAGTTTTAAATGTTATGGAAACTTTAAAACAATTTGGGGCTATGGAATATTCAATAATAGTAGCCGCTAGTGCATCTGATCCTGCGCCATTATTATATTTAGCGCCATATTCTGGTGTATCGATTGCTGAAGAATTTATGTTTCGAGGCAAACATGTATTAGTAATATATGATGACTTAACAAAGCACGCTATTGCATATCGAGAATTATCGCTTTTATTAAGAAGACCACCGGGCCGAGAAGCTTTCCCTGGAGATGTTTTCTACTTACATTCACGTCTATTAGAAAGAGCTGCTAAACTAAGTGATAAATTAGGTGGTGGGTCTATTACCGCTTTACCTATTATTGAAACTCAAGAAGGAGATATTTCTGCCTATATTCCTACCAATGTAATTTCAATTACAGATGGCCAAATTTTCTTACAATCCCAATTGTTTTATTCAGGAATACGTCCGGCTATTAATGCTGGGTTATCAGTTTCACGCGTTGGTGGGGCCGCACAACATAAAGCGATAAAAAAGGTTTCTGGTACTTTAAGGCTGGATTTAGCAAGTTTCCGCGAATTAGAAGCATTTACTCAATTCGGCTCTGACTTAGATGATTCTACGAAAGCTAAACTTGAAAGAGGAGAAAGAACTGTTGAAATTCTTAAACAAGGATTACATGAACCAATGCCTTTTGAACTTCAAGCAATTTCTATTTTTGCTTTGGCAAATGGATATTTAGATCAAATTAAAGTAACAGAAGTTAAGAAATATGAAAAAACACTTCATCAATTTTTCTTAACTGATGAGCGTGCTAAAAATTTGTTAGATGAAATAAGAACGACAAAAGATATTTTAGATAAAGAAGCGCTCAAAAGAGAAATTGAACGTTTTTCTCAAGAACAATTGTAATAGGAGGTAATCATGGCTTCGTTAAGAGACATAAAAAAGAAAATTGAATCAACTAAAAAAACTTCACAAATAACAAAAGCCATGAATATGGTTTCTGCCTCAAAACTAAGAAAGGTAGAAAAGCAATTCAAGGCTTTTCAACCAATAAAAGATCAAATAAAGCAAATACTAGAACATGTGATTTCATCTAATCCAGAAACGACTCATCCTTTATTAGAATCAAGAGAGATAAAGCGAATTGGTTATATCTTAGTTACAAGTGATAGGGGATTAGCTGGGCCTTATAATAGTCAAATTCTAAAGTATTTTGAAAATCTAATTAATAATGATAATCATGACTTTGTCATTGGGACAATAGGCTATAAAGCATATAGTTTTTGCAAAAGGAAAAAGTACCCATTACTAAATAAAGAATCAATTAATTCTCGAGATGATATTAAGTTTATAGATTTTCAAGCTATGTCAAGAGCTTTTATAAAGCTATATCTAGAAAGAGAAGTTGATAAAATAGTTATAGTATATTCAGATTATATCAACACAATAAGTCAAGTTGCAAAAGATGTAGTTCTTTTACCAATTACAGATTTAATAAAAGATAAAGTGATGGTATCTGAATATATCTTTGAGCCTTCGGCTGAAGAAGTTATTAATCAACTTTTACCAATTTATTTAGAAAATACTCTTTACGGCATTATTCTAGATGCTAAAACAGCAGAACACGCTTCAAGAATGACAGCGATGAAGAGTGCAACTGATAATGCTAATGAGATAATTCATAAACAAAATCTTATATATAATCGTGCGCGTCAAGCACAAATCACCATTGAACTCACCGATATTATCGGTGGAGCTAATGCTGTTAATTAGGGGGAAATATGGCTATATTAGGTAAAATAATTCAAGTAATGGGACCAGTAGTAGATGTTGAATTTACTGGAGAAATGCCACAAATAAATAATGCGCTTGAAGTGAAAGTAGATGCTTTAGACAATAGTGGTGTTTCAATAAACCTAACTTTAGAAGTATCACTTTTCTTAGGTGGAAGAGTCTTAAGAACAATTGCGATGGACTCGACTGATGGGCTAAGAAGAGGTATGGATGTAATTGATACTGGAAAGCCTATATCAGTACCAGTTGGAAAAATAACTTTAGGAAGAATGTTCAACGTTTTAGGACAACCAATTGATGGTAAACCACTTGATGGTGAATACAATACTTCACCAATTCATAGACCAGCGCCGCTTTTAGAAGAACTTAATGCAAATACAGAAATCTTAGAAACAGGAATAAAAGTAGTTGATTTATTGGCTCCTTATATTAAAGGTGGAAAGATTGGTTTATTTGGTGGTGCAGGAGTTGGAAAAACAGTTTTAATCCAAGAACTTATTAATAACGTAGCGCAAGAGCATGGTGGTATATCAGTATTCGCTGGTGTTGGTGAAAGAACTAGAGAAGGTAATGATTTATATCACGAAATGACAGAATCAGGAGTTATTAAGAAAACAGCAATGGTGTTTGGACAAATGAATGAGCCGCCTGGTGCTAGAATGAGAGTTGGACTTTCTGGATTAACTATGGCAGAGCATTTTCGCGATGTAGAACATCAAGATGTTTTATTATTTATCGATAACATTTTCAGGTTTACACAGGCTGGGTCTGAAGTATCTGCTCTTTTAGGCAGAATGCCTTCAGCGGTGGGGTATCAACCTACTTTAGCAACAGATATGGGTCTTTTACAAGAAAGAATTACTTCGACAAAATCTGGATCTATTACATCAATACAAGCAGTTTATGTTCCGGCTGATGATTATACCGATCCAGCGCCCGCAACTACTTTTACACATTTAGATGCAACTACAAATCTTTCTCGTAAGATTTCAGAAGAAGGAATATATCCAGCAGTTGACCCTTTAGCGTCAACTTCTAGAGCGTTAACTCCTGAAATAGTTGGAGAAGAACATTATTTTGTAGCTCGTGAAGTTCAAAAAACTTTACAAAGATATAATGATTTATTAGATATTATTGCAATTCTAGGAATGGATGAATTAAGCGAAGATGATAAATTAGTAGTTCATAGAGCGAGAAGGATTAGATTGTTTTTATCTCAAAACTTTCATGTTGCTGAACAGTTTACTGGGCAAAAAGGTAGTTTTGTTAAGGTTGTTGATACAATTAGAGGATTTAAAGAATTGTTAGAAGGTAAATACGATCATTTACCAGAAGATGCTTTTCGTTTAGTAGGCAGTATTGAAGAAGCGGTTCAAAAAGCAGAGAAAATGAAATAAGAGGTGAACGATTTATGAAAATTTCTATAGTAACTCCAGATGGCGAACTATATAACGAAACAATCAACTCAGTTGTGGTTTCGTCTTCTAATAATGGTGACTATGAAATGTTGATGGATCATCTACCTATCATCTCAACTATTGACACAGGATATGTTAAACTTACTCAAGATAAGTTGGTATATTATGTAGTTATTATTAATGGTGTTGTAGAAAACCATAATAATAGTATTACAGTAATTGCTCAAGATGCTTTTATTGGAGAGTCTAAAGAAGATGCAATGGCTAACTTGCTGGAAATTAGAAAAAATCGTTTAGAAGAAAATCGTAAGCGTAATGTGGAATTAGCAAAAGCAGAAAAAGAATTATTAAAACAAATAAAGCAAACTGGCGCTGGTCACTTATAGGAGGATGTAAAATGAATTCAAGAGGTTTTGAAGTAGTAAGTAAATACCTAAATTCTAATATTTTGATTCCTGAAAGAAAAACAAAAGGTAGTGCTGGTTATGACATATCTTGTGCTCAAGATATGTCCATAAAGCCACAATCATTCGCCTTTGTTCCTACAGGAATTAAATCGTATATGCTAGAAGATGAAGTTTTACAAGTGTATCCAAGAAGTTCATTGTCTTTTAAAAAACAATTAGTTTTATTAAACTCCGTTGGAATTATTGATTCAGATTATTATAATAATCCTGACAACGAAGGAGAAATAATGCTTATAATGTATAATTATGGTAATGAAGCAATTAATTTGAGTAAAGATGAAAGAATTGCTCAAGGTATTTTTATTAAATATTTAACTTGTTCTAAAGATACAAATAACGCTAAAAGATTAGGCGGATTAGGTTCAACAGGAATCTAGTCCTTTTTTTTAGATATAAAACAATTTATTTTTACTTGTTTAGCGGTATGACAGTAAAAAACACTTGATTTTAACAATGAAATTTGATAAAATACAAGAGCCGTAAAAATACACACATTTACCAGTTTAGTACTCGGGAGCTACAAAAAATTGTGGTGGGTACAAATGTTGAAGTAAGTGGAGGCTAAAAATCAAAAAGGAGGATTTAAAAATGGGAGTTATTTCAATGAAAGCTCTGCTTGAAGCAGGGGTGCACTTCGGACACCAAACTAGAAGATGGAATCCAAAAATGGCTAAATATATTTACACTTCTAGAAATGGTATTCATATTATCGATTTACAAAAAACTAGCGACCTAATCGATACAGCTTATAAAGCTTTATTCGATATCGCATCTGAAGGGGGAAAAGTTTTATTTGTTGGAACTAAGAAACAAACTCAAGATCCAATCAAAGAAGCTGCAGAACGTTCAGGACAATACTATGTTAACCAAAGATGGTTAGGTGGTACGTTAACAAACTTTAAGACAATCAAAAAATCAATCAAGAAACTTCAAGATCTTTATAAAATGCAAGAAGATGGTACTTTTGATGTTTTACCTAAGAAAGAGGTAATTAATCTTAAAAAGCAAATGGCTCGTTTAGAAAAATTCTTAGGCGGTATTAAAGAAATGCGTAAACAACCAGAAGCATTATTTATTATCGATCCAAGAAAAGAGAGAAACGCTATTTTAGAAGCAAGAAAATTAGGTATTCCAGTTTTTGGTATCGTTGATACTAACTGTGACCCTGATGAAGTTGACTATATTATTCCAGCTAATGATGATGCTTTACGTTCAGTAAGATTGATTGTTAACAAATTAGCTGATGCTGTAATTGAAGCTTCTGGCGGTCAAAGTGATGCTGACGAAGAAGTTGAAGAAGAAACAACTGATGAAACTGATATCGAAGAAATCGATGAAGTCGAAGAAGAAGTTATTGCTAAAAAGCAAACTTCAAAGCCAACAGCTAAGCCTGTAGTAGTTAAAGTTACTTCACAACCTAAAAAAGAAGTTGTTAAAGAAGAAGTAAAACCAGAAGTTAAAATTGAAGAAAAAGTTGAAAAACAAGTTGTTGAAATCGACTTAGAATCAAAAACTGTTGCTGAATTAAAAGATATGGCAAAAGAACTTAACTTAAGTGGATACTCTAGTTTAAGAAAAGCAGATTTAATTGAACTTATAAAAACAGCACTTTAAAAACATTTGGGAGCAAGTTAAAAATGCTCCCTTTTTAAAGAGTCAACCTGTTGTAAAGATAATTGAAATATGATATATTAAATATGATAAATTGGAGGAATTGATATGGATATTAGTGCTAAATTAGTAAAAGAATTAAGAGATAAGACCGGCGCAGGACTAATGGATTGTAAAAAAGCTTTAGTCGAAACAAACGGTGATATAGATCAAGCGGTAGATTGGTTAAGAGAAAAAGGAATTGCAAAAGCTGCAAAAAAAGCATCAAGAATTGCTGCTGAAGGTTCATGCGAAGTAAAAGTAGATGGGAATACAGCTGTTATCTTCGAACTTAACTGTGAAACAGATTTCGTTGCTAAGAACGATAAATTTCAAAGCTTAGTTAGTTTAGTAGGGGATGCTTTGTTAGCTC
Organism: Candidatus Izemoplasmatales bacterium; assembly: GCA_041672325.1. Classification (GTDB taxonomy): domain Bacteria; phylum Bacillota_I; class Bacilli_A; order Izemoplasmatales; family Hujiaoplasmataceae; genus UBA2289. The sequence continues at coordinate 6,785 of JBAYZV010000030.1, read as the reverse complement.
ATAAACCAGTTACTAACGAACAAGCTTTAGAAATTAAAATTAATGGAAAATCTTTAAATGATCTTCTTTTAGAAGAAGTTTCAACCATTGGTGAAAATTTAACTTTTAGAAGATATGAACTAGTTGAAAAGAATGATAGCCAAATTTTTGGTTCATATGTACATATGGGTGGGAAAATTGCTGCTTTAGCAGTTGTTAATGGTAATAATGCTGAAGCCGCTAAAGATATGGCTATGCATGTTGCTGCTTCAAGTCCAAAATATGTTTCTAGAGATGAAATTGCTGATGAGTATATAGCTCATGAAAAAGAAGTTTTATTCAAAGAAGCTATGAATGAAAATGCAGAATCAGATAAACCAAAACCAGCAAACATAATCGAAAAAATGGTTGAAGGTCGTTTAAATAAGAATTTAAAAGATATTTGTCTTTTGAATCAACCTTTTATTAAAAACCCAGATGAAACAGTTGAACAATACGTTAAATCAAAGGGCGTAACAATCGCTTTGTTTAAACGTTTAGCTGTTGGTGAAGGCGTAGAAAAAAGGGAAGAAAATTTCGCTGACGAAGTAATGAAACAAGTAGGATAATTAAAGGACAATTCTTTGTCCTTTTTTTAAAATAAATAGGAGGAAATTATGCCAAGAAGAAGAGTTATGATTAAATTAAGTGGTGAAGCTCTAGCTGGAGAAAGTGGAGTTGGTGTTGATCCGCTAACTGTCAAACATATTGCTCAAGAAATAAAAGAAGCTTATGATTCATGTGACTGTGAAATCGGAGTTATTGTTGGTGGGGGTAATATTTTTCGAGGAAAATTAGCTGAGGATATGGGAATTGAAAGATCTAGTGCAGATTACATGGGCATGATTGGAACAATTGTTAATGCTTTAGCTTTACAAAACTCTTTGGAAGCAATGGGAGTTGACACGAGAGTAATGACTTCTATAAATATTCCTGAAGTCGCAGAACCATACATTCGTCGCAAGGCTTTGTCTCATTTCGAGAAGAATCGTGTAGTGATTTTTGGAGGAGGGACAGGTAATCCTTATTTTTCAACTGATACAACTGCAGCGCTAAGAGCAGCTGAACTTGGAGCTTCAATTGTATATATGGCTAAAAATGGTACGGATGGAGTTTATAATAAAGATCCTAGAAAACATAATGATTCTGTAAAGTATGATAAGCTAACTCATCAAGATGTTTTACAAAATAATTTAAGTGTTATGGACTCAACCGCAGCTGCTTTATGTTATGATAATAATATTGATATTTATGTTTTTGATATGAATGTTCCAGGAAACATTAAAAGAGCTATTCTTGGTGAAAATATTGGAACTATGATTCAAAAAGGCAAAGGAGGAAAGTAAGATGCCAGAAACAATTCTATTAGAAGCGGAAGAGAGAATGGAACAAACTCTATCGGTTTTACATCGTGATTTTTCATCTGTAAGAAGCGGAAGAGCGAATCCTAAGATGTTAGAAAGAGTTCAGGTTAGTTATTACGGTGTGGATACGCCTATTAATCAAGTAGCTTCAGTATCGGTTCCGGAAGCTAATCAAATCTACATCAAACCTTATGACAAAACTTTAGTGAGTGAAATTGAAAAAGCAATCTTCGGAGCCAATTTGGGTGTTACGCCCTCAAATGATGGAATAGGAATTAGAATAATACTACCGCCAATGACTGAGGAAAATCGTCGGAATTCGGTAAAATCAGTACACAAAATGGCAGAGGATGCTAAAATTGCTATTCGTAATATTCGAAGAGATGCAATAACTCATTTCAAAAAATTCGAAAAGGATTCATCTATTACTGAAGATGATTTAAAGTATTATCAAGATGAAATTCAAAAATCAACTGATAAGTTTATTGAAAAAATTGATGTATACTTTAAAGAAAAAGAGTCGGATATAATGCATATTTAAATATTAGTAAGTTGTAAATTTTCTTTTTAGAGATTTACAACTTTTTTCTTTTAAATAGACAAGCTAGATAAAAATCATAGAATAATCACATAAAATATAGTATAATCTTATTCTAGAGAAAGGTATGATAATATGAAAAAACTTAGAAGCCTTGAAAACTTAGTTATCCCTAAACACATAGCGATAATTTTAGATGGCAATGGTAGGTGGGCAAAGAAAAGACACATGCCAAGAACTTATGGGCACCAAAAAGGTGTCGAAAATATACGCGCTATTACAATTGCTGCTTCAAAGATGGGTGTTAAAGCCTTGAGTGTTTATGCTTTCTCAACTGAAAACTGGACTAGACCAAAAGAAGAAGTAAATTTTTTGATGAAATTACCCAGTGAATTTGAAAAAAAGTTTAAAGATGATTTTTCTAAATATGATATAAAAGTTATATTTTCTGGAAGAAAGACTGAGTTAAGCAAAGAAAATTTAGAAATACTAGAAAGAATAACTAAAAACACTAAAGACAGACTTGGTTTAGTTTTGAATATTTGTTTTGATTATGGTTCACAAAAAGAAATAATTGAAGCTGTAAAAAGAGTATCTCAAGATGTAATGGAAAACCTCGTAAAAATAGAAGAAATAACAGAAAAAAACATTGAACAATACCTTTATACAAAAGATTTGCCAACTCTCGACTTGTTAATAAGGCCTAGTGGCGAAGTGCGTTTGTCTAACTTCTTGTTGTGGCAAGCTGCATATGCAGAATTATATTTTTGTAAAACATATTGGCCAGATTTTTCGCAAAAAGAATTGGAAAAAGCAATTATCGATTTTAATAAACGTGAGAGAAGATTCGGGGGACTAAAAGAAAAAAAATGAAACAACGAATAATAACAGGTACACTATTAGTAATTATTTTAGGTTTATTTATCTATTTTGGTGAAGGAAACTTAGAGTTTCTTTTTTCCGGGCTTTGTGTTCTTCTTTCTTTAATAGGAGTAATTGAATTTTCAAGAATGATTAATAAAGGGAAAGAATTTGCTTTGATTAACTATTTATCTGTTCCTTTCACTTTTGTATTTACTTTATTAAGTGTGATATTTTTTACCGCAAGCTGGTATTACTTATTTGTTTTTGTATACTTAGTAAGTCTAATTTTAATTTATGCTTTAATCTTTGTTTTTTGTAATAATTTTCAAATCAAGGATTTTAGTGAACAACTCTTAACAATTTTTTATACTAGCTTAGGATTTATTGGTTTCGCTTATCTTAGAATTATTTCTATTCATTTAATAATATATTTATTTTTAGTAGCGATGTTGACGGATGTGTTTGCATATTTTATAGGGATAAAATTTGGCAAGCATCGTTTAGCTCTTAAGATTTCACCTAAGAAGAGTGTAGAAGGAGCTGTAGCTGGTTTAGTAATTGGCGGAACGCTGTCTGCTCTTTATGCATATTTTTTAGATGTGTTTGACCAAAGTATCATTATCGTTTTATTAATATCATTTTGTTTATCCGTTATTTCTCAAATTGGAGATTTAGTAGCTTCTAAATTTAAACGAGGATATGAAATAAAGGATTATTCTAATATTTTTCCTGGGCACGGTGGAGTGTTAGATAGATTTGATTCTAGCATGTTTGCAGCTCTCTTTTTGATGGTAATAATGATGGTGATGTAATGAAAACAATTTATTTGTTAGGAGCTACAGGCTCTATTGGATTACAAACAATCGAAATTATTAAAGCGAATAAAAGTGATTTTAATCTAAAAGCAATTTCAGGCTATAATAATTTTGATTTATTGAAGAATTTAATCTTTGAATTTGATTTAGATATTGTTTGTGTTAAAGATATTACACAAGCAAATATACTAAAAGATTTATACCCTGATTTGAGTGTTGTATACGGAGAAGAAGGTTTAACTTTTTTAGCAGAATATAATCCAGAACAAGAAATTACATTAGTTAACGCACTTGTTGGAATGGTGGGATTAAAACCAACTTTAAAAGCTATCGAAATTAATCGTGATGTGCTTTTAGCTAATAAAGAAACTTTAGTCGTCGGAGGGCATTTAATAAAAGAAAAATTAAAACATTCTACTGCTCATATTTATCCGATAGATTCTGAACATAGCGCTTTATGGCAAGCCATTAATGGCGAAGATATTAAAACCGTGAAACGTTTAATTATCACAGCCAGTGGTGGTGCTTTTAGAGATAAAACGCGTGAGGAACTTAAAAACGTTTCCTTACAATCTGCTCTTAATCATCCTAACTGGCAAATGGGGAAAAAGATTACTATCGACTCAGCAACAATGATTAATAAAGGTTTTGAAATAATAGAAGCATCTTACTTGTTTGATATTGATATTGACAAAGTAGAAGCAATTCTTCATAAAGAAAGCATCATTCACTCTATGGTTGAGTTTAATGACGGTTCAATAATCGCTCAAATAGCTGATCACGATATGCGTTTACCTATTAGTTACGCTATGTATTATCCGTTAAGAAAACCTTCAATTGCTAATACATTAGATTTGACACGTTTAAACGACTTGCATTTTTCACAGATTGATATTAATCGCTATCCTTGTCTAGAATATGCAAAAGAAGCGTTTCGAAAAGGTGGAAGTTTAAGAACGGTTTTAAACGCTGCTAACGAAGTTGCAGTAAGACTATTCTTGGAAGAAAAAATCTCATTTTTAGAGATTGAAAGAATAATTAGAAAAGAAATGGATAATCATGAAATTATATCCTTTCCTTCGCTAGAAGAAATTTATAGTATTGATAAAGAAATAAAACAAAGAATTTACCATTTATATTAAGGAGCAATTAATATGTTAATAACACTAAGTATACTTACTACAATTTGGAATCTTTTTCTCTTTTTACTAGTCTTGGGATTAGTAATTTGTATTCATGAATTAGGGCATTTATATTTCGCGAAAAAAGCAGGCATTTTATGTCATGAATTTTCTTTCGGAATGGGCCCTAAACTATGGAGTAAGAAAAAAGGCGAAACTGCTTATTCAATAAGAGCAATTCCTTTTGGTGGGTTTGTTTCCATGTCTGGGGAAGAACTAGAAGAAGAGTTGGTTAAAATTGGAGATAAGGTTAGACTTGTATTTGATAATAACCAAATCGTGACAAAGATTATACTAAATGAAAGTAACCCAAAATTTCAAGACTCTTTATTAGTTACAATTGAAAGCGTTGATCTTAAAAACGATAAAAATTTATACATAAATCAGTATTCTGTAAAACAAGATGCATTCTATATTTTTGATAAAAAAGAAATACAGATTGCACCTCTAAACAGAAGATTCTCTGACAAAACAAAATGGCAAAGATTTATAACAACTTTTGGTGGACCTTTGATGAACTTTGTTTTAGCGTTCTTTGTATTTCTAATAATCGCTTTTATTGTTGGTGTACCAAACACATCAAGCAGCGTTATTGGTGAAGTTGAAAAAGGAACTCCTGCTTATGAGATTTTACAAGCTAATGATCGTGTGATTTCAATTAATGGTATCAATATTGATTCTTGGTCCGGAGATATGAATTCTATTTCTAGTGAACTTGGAACTCTCACTGATGGATATGAGTTTGTGGTCGAAAGAAATGGTGAAATATTAACACTTGAGACTATTCACCCTTTATATGTGTATTATAATTTAGGAGTAGTAGCTGATTCTAGTAATCAAGATTTAATTATAAAAACACCGGCATATACAGTAACTGAACTTTTGCCGGGAGATAAAATTTTGGCTTTTAATAATCAAGAAATGAATACTTGGGAAGATGTTCTAGATTTTGCTTATGCAAATATCGAAGGTTCAGCGGATAAAGAAGATCTTTATACTATAACTGTTTTTAGACAAACCACTTCTGAACATAGCGGAACAGTATCAAGTATTTTACATGATGGTGGTTATTACACTGTAGAATTAGATGTTGAGAACATGGAAAGTCCAATTATATATAAGTTTTCTGATGAAGAAGGTTTATCAGTTGCCCTTAATGATGTAATCAAAAAAGGCGATGCTTTAGGAACTGGAAATGTATATGATTTTGAATTCTTAGTTTATGGTGTAAAAGAACTTAAAGCAATGGGTGTTGAAGAAATTTTTGATTCAAAAATAGGAATTAGCGCTCAAAATAAGTTTAGCTTTTTTGGTTCATTTGGAAATGCTTTAGTTCTTCTTTGGGGAGCGGCTACATCAATCTTTGGTACTTTAGGTTTATTGTTTACATCAAATTTGGTTGGCGTTTCTGATTTAGGGGGATTCGTAGCTATATTCTCTATGACTTCAAGTGCAGCCGCAGCGGGCTTTGTGTCTTTGTTGAGCTTTATTGGTTTATTATCGGTTAACCTAGGAATAGTCAATTTATTGCCGATACCAGCTTTAGATGGGGGAAGACTTGTATTTATTGGGTATGAAGCAATTACAAAAAGAAAGCCAAACAAAACGCTTGAAAATTGGTTACATACAATTGTTTTCTTTTTATTAATGGGATTGATGCTTTATGTTACATATAATGATATCTTAAGATTGTTTGGAATCTAAAAAAACTTGTATTATTTTGATGTTTATAATAAAAATTCAAGCATTACTTTATAAAAAAATAGAGATAGTTGATAGCCAAAAATAGGCAAAATTAACTATCTTTCCTTTTATAAAAGATTTGTCTAAATTTACGAGAAATAATTATTGACAATAATTTTTCTCTATGATAAAATATATAAGCGCGTCAAGATAGAGCGCAATCAAGAAAAAAGCTTTAGATCTTTGAAAACTAAACATATGAAAAAAGAAAAACAACAAACCAATTCAAAAGAAAACAAATAATGAGCTAAAAAGAATAATT
>JBAYZV010000029.1:0-14639 GCA_041672325.1 Candidatus Izemoplasmatales bacterium | reverse complement strand
TGGATTGATGATTTTGAAGGCGGATTAAAGACTGTTTCTATTGGTACAGATTATGTGACTTATGAAGTTGTATTTACAGTTAATAAAGCAATGCCTGACGGTACTGCTAAATTCCAATTCATGTACGGATATTTATCTACTGACGCAGAAAATACTATTTACATATCTGATTTCAAATTAGAAAAAGAAGTACTTCCAGTTGAACCAGTATTTGAAGAAGTAGAAGCTTTACTTGGAGCTCAAGATGAAGGCCCAACACATTCAACTATTACATATAATGAAATAGATAATGTGTATGAAATTACTGAAATTGATATTAATGTTGATCCATGGGATCATGCAAGATTGGTATATTATTTTGATAATTTAGAAATGGATGCAACTTACCGTTTTGTTATAACTGCAAAAGCAACAACAGCTACTGATTTATACTTTAGAATTGGTTCTACGCTTTCAGTTGAACCTTGGATTGATGATTTTGAAGGTGGATTAAAGACTGTTTCTATTGGTACAGATTATGTGACTTATGAAGTTGTATTTACAGTTAATAAAGCAATGCCTGACGGTACTGCTAAATTCCAATTCATGTATGGATATTTATCTACTGACACAGAAAATACTATTTACATATCTGATTTCAAATTAGAAAAAGAAGTAAAAGAAACTATTCCTTCATTAGAACCAATTATCTTTAACGATTTTGAAGATTATCTTGATGACGCAGCTTATCAAGCGGATACTACTGATAATATTGTAGGTTCTAGAATTGGCGGTAGTTCTTTTGTAAAAGAAAATGGAGTGTTAGTAGTTGAGGGAGATAACAACTATTTATCTCAAAATCTTGGTTATGCAAGTAATGGAACAAACGGAATTAGAATTAAAATATCAACGACTGATATTCCTGAAGGTTATAATTATATAGCTGTTTACATGCAAGTTACTGAACTATCAGGGATATCACAATTGAAAGCTTATGTTTATAATGCTGGAGGAACATTTACAGATATAACATCTGCAGTAATTGGCGATTATACACAATTAGAAACTGGTATTTTTGTTTATATTCCTGTTACTTCATTGTTAAGTGATACTACTGAAATGTCAATCCTTGTTAATACAACTAATGCTGTTACAGGTCAATTGTATATAGATGCAATTTTAATTACCGAAGAATTCATCGTGATTCCAGCTCCAGAAAATGAAGCTCCAGTTATTACAGTATCTGATAGTAATTTGGCAATTCTTAATGGTATGGCTTTGGAAGCTGGTGTTTCTTTGGAAACATTAATACCTACATTATTGGGAATGATAGAAATTAATGACACTGAAGATGGTGTGATTACAACAACACAAGAAATGTTAACACTTAATGGACTTAACATAACTAATCCAGAAATTGGAACTTATGCAATCGAAGTTAACGTTAGTGATTCATTAGGTCTAGCTGCAGTTACTTATACTTTAAATCTAAATATTGTTTCTGTTATGGAAACATTTGAAAGTTACACTGATGATGCTGATTTTAAAGCTAACTGGCCAAGAATTAATGGTTTTAGAAATGCTGGTGGATCATGGAATACAACTTCAGCGACACTTTCAATTTTAGGTGAAGAAAATGTGTTAGAATTCACATATGGTGCAGGGGTTAATGGCATTAAATTTAATGTAACTAAAACTGAATTAGAAACTGCTGGTGCAGAATATATTGGAATCTACGTAAAAACTTCAGCTGAACTAGTTGGAACTAGTAATGTGTTCCAAGCATTCTATTATAATCCTGCAGGATACCAACAAATTAATAATTTATATGGTACAATTAGTTATACTGATGAAGGAACTTATTTCTTTATCAAAGTGGCTGACTTAGCAGTTGATACAACTGCAATTAGCTTGCTGATTAACTTAGCTTCAGGTAATACTGGAACTATGTATATGGACAATATTGTAATTAAATAATAACAAAATAAAATTAAGCACCGGATAAATTAATTTGTCCGGTGCTTATCCCATGAGGAATTACTATGCAGAATGATTTTAAATTAGCAATCATCTTTCAAGATAAGATGATTTTGCAAAGAAATAAAAAAATAAAAATATTTGGAGAATGCAAAAAGGATGTAACAATCACAGTTAAGTTTTTAGATTATTTCTATTCCTTTAAAACTGAAAAAGAAGTCTTTTGTTTTTCTCTAGATGAATTACCAGCAATTAAAGAAAGCTTTAATATCGAAATATCAAGTCCTAACACTAAAATTGTAATTAATGATGTTTTAGTTGGAGATGTCTTGATTTGTGCTGGACAATCAAATATGGCTTTTACTGTTAATGAATCTATTAACGTAAAATTTCTTGAATGTGAAAACATTCGTTCTTTTGAAGTGCCAAAGTTACCTTACGAAGGCGCAGATAAAGATTTTGATTGGCTTTATTCTGATAATCCAAAATGGATAAAAGCAGATAAAGATTCGATCAAATGGTTTTCTAGCATTGGATATTTAGTAGCAACAGCTCTAGAAAAAGAATATGATATTCCAATTGGAATTTTGTCAGTTAATATGGGAGATACTTCTGTATTTACTTGGACTGATGAATTTACGATCAAAGAATATGATAAGTTTAATGTGTATATTGATAATTATGAAAAAGAGTATAGTAAATTTAAAAATAGAACTGAATATGAAACAAATTTCAAGAAACAATTACCACTTTTAATGAAGTTTTATGATTTAATCAATGAAGGTGCGAGATTAGGTAAATCGTCTGAAGAAGCTCATAGAGAAGCTTTTAAAGCGATTCCTGACCCATTTATACCAATGGGTCCATTACATCAAAACAGGCCGTCTGGTTTGTTTAATTCAATGGTTAAAAGGGTAATTCCATATCCGACTAAATGTATTCTTTATTATCAAGGCGAGAATGATAAGTTGTACTATGATATCTATAAAGATGCACAAGATGCTTTTTGTACTTCTTGGCGAAAGGCATTTAAAGATGAATTGCCAATAGTGATAACACAAATAGCAGGTTATGAATACCCTGATATCGAAGCTACGGCTGTAGCAAAGCTTAGAGTAGCGCAAGAGAAGTTTATTGATCCTTTGAGAAAAAAATATCTTGTCAGTGCAGCAGATCAAGGTGAGAGGTTTAATATTCATCCAAAAGACAAAAATGTTGTATCTAGACGATTTGTTAATGTATTAAGAGAATTTATTTATAATGATAATGAAAATAGTTTGTCTCCGGTAGTAGAAGAGATGATTAAAGAAGGTAATCGTTTAATTATTAAGACTAAATATAATGATTTAGATTTAAAGATTATTGATAAAAAAGATAAATCTTTTGTTGGTATTACAAAAGATAAACAAAGTAAGAAATTAACTGATTTTTATGTAGTAGGCAAAGATTTAGTTATTAATCTTGATGATAATGATTATCAAGAGATTAGATATGGTTTTGTTAATTATCCTGATTTATTTATTTATACCAAGAATGATCTACCATTATTACCTTTCTGTTTAACTTTAGAGTAATTATTTCTCTTTTTATAATATAGAATAAGAAAAATCAACGAATTAGAAATATCTATGTTTGTTGATTTTTCTTTTGTGTTAACAAAAATTTATTTGATATTTTGTTGTTTTTAGCGGGTTAAGAGATTAATAATGGACATTATTTTTCTTTTCCTTTTTTAGAAAAATTTATGCTTTATCTTTTTATGATAAAATGTTATAATACTTTTGTAAGCGTTTTCTATTATTTTGGAAAACTTTATTTTTGTGTCAACCGGCGGAGAGGAGTTTTTACTTGGTTTATCTAAGTGAAACAATTTATGAAGAACATTACATTTTTAACGGGTTACTATGGTTCGGGTAAAAGCGAACTTGCGATAAATTTAGCGATTAAAGAGAGGGTTGATTATGTTATTGACTTAGATGTTGTTAACCCATATTTTCGTACGCGTGAACAAGAAGAGTTGCTTAAGACTTATGACATTGAAGTTATATCAAGTGATTTAGAATACAAAGCGCATATTGATATGCCGTATATTTCTAAACGAGTTTTTATACCGTTTCATGATGAAAGTAAAAAAGCAATATTTGACTTAGGCGGTAATGATGTTGGCGCTAAATTGTTAAGACAATTTGAAGATTATAACGATTTAGATGTTGATTTATTCTTAGTAATTAATGTATTTAGAACTGAAAGTGATAATGTAGATAAAATAGTTTCTTTGATTAATAAAATCGAAGGTGTTGGTGGTTATAAAGTAACTGGTTTGATTAATAATACCAATTTATTGAAAGATACTACTGTCGACGATATTCTTTTCGGAGAAAATATTATTAAAGAAGTAAGTAACATAACAAAGCTTCCGATTGTTTTCACAACAGTTTGGGAAGATATTTATGCGGATAATTTAGTATTTGAAGGCGAAATACTAAAATTAAAATTATATTTTAGAAAGAATTGGTTATAAGGAGGAATAATCGTGCCAAAAGGAAGAGTTACATTTAACGAAGAATTGTGTAAAGGCTGCGGGCTTTGTGTTGAATATTGTCCGACGCATATTCTTTACATGGACATGAAGACACTAAATAAAGCTGGGTATAATATCATTAAGGTAAGTGATCCAGACAAATGCATAGGCTGTGCTTTTTGTGCAATTATGTGTCCAGATTCAGTGATCAAGGTTGAGGTGAACAAATAATGGCTAAAGTATTGATGAAAGGGAATGAAGCTATCGCTTTAGCGGCGATAAAAGGCGGAGTAGATGCTTTTTATGGTTATCCTATTACACCACAAAATGAAGTTCCTGAATATTTATCAAAACATTTATTAGATGCTGGCAAAGTATTCTTACAAGCAGAATCTGAAGTTTCAGCAATCAATATGGTTTATGGTGCAGCTGGAGCTGGAAAAAGAGTTATGACATCAAGTTCATCTCCTGGGATTGCACTTAAGCAAGAAGGACTTTCTTACTTAACTGCAGCTGAACTTCCATGTTTAGTTGTTTCAGTTATGCGTGGTGGACCTGGTTTAGGTAGTATTCAACCATCTCAAGGTGATTATTATCAAGCAACACGTGGTGGCGGTAATGGTGATTATCATTTAATTGTTTTCGCTCCAGAAAGTATTCAAGAAACAATTGATATTATTAAAGAATCTTTTGATATAGCTGATTATTATCGTAACCCAGTTATGGTTTTAGTCGATGGACTTATTGGTCAAATGATGGAATCTGTTGATTTTGATAGACCAGTTAAAGAAAGATTTTTACCAGAAAAGAATTGGGCAACTACTGGAACTAGAAATCATCCAGGAAGAAGAAATGTAGCTAATTCTTTATATTTAGATCCACAAGCTTTGGAAAATCATAATATTCATTTACATGAAAAATATAAAATTGTAAAGAAAAATGAAACAAGATATGAACTTATAAATTTTGATAATCCAGAATATGTTATTGTTGCATATGGAACAATGGCTAGAATTGCAAGAAGTGCAATTGAAATGCTTAAAAAGGATGGAATTGAAGTTGGAATGATTAGACCAATTAGTTTATTTCCTTATCCGGAATTAGCTTTTGACCAAATTCCAGAAAGTACTAAAGGTATTTTAACTTGTGAGTTATCAATGGGACAAATGCTTGATGATGTTTTAATCGCTAATAACGGCCGTAAAAAAGTTGGCTTCTTTGGCAGAGCTGGCGGTATGTTGCCAGATCCTGAAGAAATTGTAGCTGCGATTAAAAATTTTGATGAAAGAGTGGTGAAGTAAGATGTGGGAAACTAAGTATGAAAAATCCTCTGGTTTAACTGATAAAAAACTTTCTTACTGTCCAGGATGTACTCATGGTATTATTCATAAATTGGTGGCAGAAGTATTAGTAGAATTAGATATATTAGATCGTGCAATTGCAATAGCTTCAGTTGGTTGTTCTGTATTTTCTTATGATTTCTTTAATTGTGACGCTGAACAATCTCCACATGGTAGAGCTTGTGCTCTAGCAACTGGAGCTAAAAGAGTGTTGCCAGAAAATATCGTATTTACTTATCAAGGAGATGGTGATTTAGCGAGTATTGGTATAGCAGAAACTATTCACGCGGCTAATCGTGGCGAAAATATTACTGTTATATTTATTAATAATGCAATTTATGGGATGACTGGTGGACAAATGGCTCCAACTAGCTTATTAGGCCAAAAGACAACTACATCTCAAGATGGTAGAGATCAAGCGCATCATGGAAATCCAATTCATATTAGTGAAATGTTTGCTACTATTGAAGGCGTAGCTTATCTTGAAAGAGTAGCTGCTTATGATCCTAAACATGTTATTGCAGCTAAAAAGGCTATTAAGAAAGCTTTTCAATATCAAATGGAAAACAAAGGCTTTACAATGGTTGAAGTTGTAGCTACTTGCCCAGTAAACTGGGGATTAAAACCAGTAGATGCAATGAAATGGTCAAAAACAGCTATGGAACCTGTTTATCCTTTAGGAGTTTTTAAAGATAAGGGGGCTAAATAATATGGATGCTAAAAATATTAAAGTTGCTGGATTTGGTGGACAAGGGGTAATGATGTTTGGCCAAATTCTTGCTTATAGTGCGACAAAAGATGAAATTAACGGGTTATGGTTTCCTTCATATGGACCAGAAACAAGAGGCGGAACAGCTAACTGTTCAGTAATTGTTTCTGACAAACAAATTAATTCTCCAGTGTTCAAGAATGCTGATCACTTAGTTGCGTTTAACTTACCTTCTTTAGATAAGTTTAAAGGGAATTTAGTTAATAACGGATTAATTCTTTATAATTCTTCACTAATAAATGAAGAGGTTAAGATGGATAACTGCGTTGCAGTAGGAGTTCCAATTAATGATATAGCAACTACACTTGGTAATGATAAAGTTGCTAATATGGTTATGATGGGCGCATATTTAGAATTAACACACCTTTTCTCAGATGAAACAATTCAAGCGATTGTTAAAAAAATATTAGGGGAAAGAAAAGCGCATTTATTAGGAGTTAATATTAAAGCTCTTGAAGCAGGAAAAAATCATGTAAGAAATTTAGGAGTTAAGTATGCTTAGATCAGTCGATGAACTAAGAGTCTTGGCTGAAAAAGTCAACCGCACAAAAATGGCGGTTGTCTTTGCGCATGATGACCATGTTATTGGTGCTATAAAAGAAGCTAGTGACTTAGGAATTATTGATCCTATTTTAATCGGAAAAAAGAAAGAAATAGAAAGTTTAATCAATGAATTCGACCTTAAAAAGCCATATGAAATCATTGATTGTGAAGATGGTGAAGTAGCTACAAAAATAGCTATGGATCTAGTTAATGATAAAATGGTTGATATCGTAATGAAGGGGTTAATTGATACAAAAGTTTTGTTAAAAGGTGTTGTTAATAGTGAGACTGGAATTAAAGAAGCAAAGCTATTATCACATGTTGGGATTGTAAGCTATCCAAATCACCATAAAGTTTTATTTGCAACTGATGGTGCTATGAATATTTCACCTAATGTTGAACAAAAAATTATGATTATTGAAGCAGCTGTTAAACTAGCAAAATCATTAGGATACAATATGCCAAAAGTCGGATTGGTTTCTGCAGTTGAAAAAGTAAACCCTAAAATAGCTTCGACAGTTGATGCTAAAGCAATCGTTGATTATTATCAAAATAAAGATATTGATTTTTATATTGATGGTCCATTTGCAGTAGATAATCTTGTTTCTATGGATTCAGTTAAACAAAAAGGTATTACTTCAGTGGTTGGTGGAGATTGTGATATATTTGTATTTCCTAATTTAGATGCTGGTAATATTTTTTATAAAACTTCAGTTTTCTTAGCTAATGGGAAAAGTGCAGGAATAGTTTTGGGTGCTAAAGTACCAATAGTTTTAACTTCGAGAGCTGATAGTTCAGAAGCTAAACTCAATTCAATAATTTTGGCGGTGTTAAATCATGACGGATTATCTAATCTTAGTAATTAATCCTGGAAGCACTTCAACGAAGGTTGCTCTTTATAAAAATGAAGTGCTTTTAAGAGAAAAAACGTTAAGACACGATGTAGAAGAGCTAAGACATTATAATACTATTATTGATCAAATTGATTTTAGAAAAGGTTTAATTATCGATTTATTAACTGATGGTGGATATAAGATTGAAGATGTTGATGTCTTTGTTGGCCGTGGTGGTATGACTAAACCTTTAAGTGGTGGAACATATCTAATATCTCAAGAGATGGTAGATGATTTAAGAAGTTTAAAGTACGGAGCCCATGCCTCAGCTTTGGGTTCGATTATTGCTTTTGAGTTTGGAAAAACATATAACAAAAAAGCATTTACAGTAAACCCGGTAGTAGTAGATGAGTTTGAGGATATTTCTAGAATAAGTGGTTTGAAGGAAATTGAACGTAAGAGTGTTTTTCATGCTTTGAATCATAAAGCCATTGCTATGCGTTATGCGCAAAGCATCGGAAAAAAATATGAAGATATTAATGTTATTGTAGTCCATTTAGGTGGAGGTATTAGCGTAGGTCTTCATAAAAAAGGACGAGTTATTGACGTGAATAATGCCCTTGGTGGTGATGGCCCTTTTTCACCTGAAAGAACTGGGACAATTCCTACTTTCCCTTTAGTTGATATTTGCTTTTCTGAAAAGTATACAAAAGATCAAGTTAAAAGAATGTTAGTTGGTAAGGGTGGACTTGCATCATATTTAGGAACGAATGATACAAGAATTGTTGAGAAAAAAGTATTAGCAGGAGACAAAGAAGCTAAACTTATTTTTGACGCAATGGCTTATACAATTGCTAAAGAGATTGGTTCTATGTATTTTGTTGCTAAAGGTGATATAGATGGTGTTTTGCTAACAGGAGGAATTGCTTATAGCAAGTATTTTACAGATCAAATCAAAACATATGTTGATCCGATTGTAAAAGTTACTGTTTATCCTGGAGAAGATGAAATACAAGCTCTTGTTGAAGGTGCAATGAGAGTTCTTAATAATAAAGAAGAAGCAAAAGAGTATTAATCTAGTTTTATCTTACAAGAATATTGATTAATTTATAGTGAAAAGCAAGGTTTGAAAAAACTTTGCTTTTTTTTGAGAAAAACACCTGGTTTTATTGTATATATTTGTGAAGCCGAATTCATAGGGAGAAATATTTATGAGAAAAACCAAGAAAGAAAAAATTAAAAGAAATGTATTAATTGTAACTGGAATTATTCTATTAGATGCTGGAATTTATTATTCAACATATAAAAATGGCGGTATCGATAGTATTTTTTCACAATTGATGTATATACCTGTCATTCTCAGCGGTATATTTTTTGGCATTAAAACTGGAATGATAAGTGCTATGTTTTCTGGCCTTTTGATAGGACCTTTAATGCCGATAACTTTAACTCTTTCAACACCAGTTGGGTTATATTTTTGGTTGTTAAGATTAGCTACACTCATAATAGTTGGTGTAATAGTAGGGTATTTATCTGATGTGTTCGAAGAAAATAAGAGGATAACAAAAACATATGAATATATTGCAAGAAAGAATATGGCAAAAAAACGAAGTTAGTTTTAAAAATTAACTATTAATATAAACGTTTTTACAATCTTTTTATGATAAAATAACACATATAGAAAGGTTGTGATATTTTGGATGACAATGCTTTAATTGAAAAAATACTTACTAGTGATAAGAATCTTTATGCTGAAATAATGGAAAAATATCACAATGAAATTTTTAAATATATTTACAATATGGTAAATAATTATAATGATACTGAAGATTTAGTTCAGGAAATATTTTTCAAGATCTATAAGAATTTAAAAAAATATAATCCTAATAAAGCTTCATTTAGAACATGGATGTATCGGATTAGTAAAAATCATGTTATTAATTATTTGAAATCATCTAAGTCAAAAATTAATCGTAATAATCTAGAATATGATGATTCAATTAATAAAAGTGATGAAAACGTAGAAGAAAGTGTGATTAAGGATAATCAGATTAATATGATCCTAAAAGCAATGGAAAAGATACTTTCACCAAAGAATTATGAAATAATGCATCTGCATTATTTTAGTAATTTAACAGTTAAGGAAATCAGTCAAACATTAAGTATTCCTGATAAAACAATATATAAAGCAATAAAATCAAGCATTAATAAACTTAAGAAGGAGGTGGATGTTAGTGATGAAATATAATAGAAATATCGATGAAAACAGGATGAATTTATCAAAATCTAGAACTATTGATAATTGTATGGAAAGAATTACGAGTGAAAAGACTTTTTGGTCATTTTTTAAACCGATAAAGCTAAAATTAGTTATGACTGTTTTTACAGTCGCTATTCTAATTACAGTTATACTAGTGAGCAATCAAAATAATCCAGTAACCCCACCTACTCTTAGTGAGTTTCAAACTAAAAAACTAGTTGAGACTTCTTATATGTCTTTTTCAATTATTTCTAATGTTATTGATAGTACAGAAACTACCCCGTTGGAGTTCACACCTCTTGATTTTGAAGAGACAGAATTTGAAAAAAGTATTGAAGATTTCAATTATTACTTTAATATGTTGAAAGTGTTTATCGATGATGATACTTTCGTGGAAAATGCTTTGTTTGAGACTTTAGATGATTCTAGTTATGATTATAAAATTATTTATTCAGTTGAAAATAAAGATTATGTGTTTTATCTTCGAATTGATAATGAAAATGATCTTTTTGGTGAAATAACTGTTGATAATCAAACATTGATTGTTGAAGGAAGTTATGAAGAAAACGAAGATGAATTTAAGTTAAATTTAATAGCGAAGAAAAATGAAGATTTTATTATAGTGGAATATAAAAGTGAAACTAAAGATGAAGTTGAGAAAAAGTACTCTATCAAACAAAAAATTAACAATGTATATCTCGAAAAAGAAATAGTAATTGAAAAGGAAGCTGATGAAGTAAAGGTTGAGATTAAGCAGGGGAATGATTCTTACAAATTAGAAATGTATTCTAAAAATGGTGTTACAGTCTATTATTTAGAATATGAAGTACATGATTTAGATGGTGAAGTCTATATCACTGAAAATATCGATGAATTTGGAAAAACAATATATAGTTATCATATAACTGAAGATGGTATTGAAAGAGATATTGATATAGAAGATCCTGATGATGAAGATGTGGATGAAGATGAAGATGAAGATGAAGATGAAGATGAAGATGAAGATGAAGATGAAGATGATGGAGAAGAAGACAAAGATAAAGATTTAACAAATAGTTATGAAGAAATAGTTAGTGTTATATAAAATAAATTAAAGATTTTTTAAAAAAAGGAGAAAATTCGTTTTCTTCTTTGTATATATTAGTGTAGAAACAAAATAAATAAATAAAAAAAAAGGAGAAAATTTTATGAAAAAAATTATTGGAATAATAATCTTAGGTTTGATGGCGTTAGGTGTAACTGCTTGTTCAGTAAATAGTGAAAGCAAGACTTTAACAAGCGAACAATCATTGGCATCGATGGCTTTTTTATCTTCTAACTTACTAAACTTAAATGATGAAACTACTTCACAAGGGTTATCAAATAATCTTAGTGAGGATGAACTTGAAGTTGAAGATGAAATTGAAACAATCAATGAGTATTTAGTGCTTTTAGAATCCTTTATGGAAAATGGTGCACAAGGATTTGGTGAAATTAAAGAGGTTGAATCAGACAGATTAGAATATGCTAATATGATTAATATAATTGTAGCTGGAGAAACTTATAAATTATATTACAATTTCAATGCAATTACTTCTGAGATTACTGGTATATTCATTGTCGAAAATCAAGAATATACAATCATCGCTTATAATTATTTGGATGATGCAGATGAATTAGAAGATGATCAAGATGATGCAGACGAATTTGAAGATGATCAAGATGATGCAGATGAGTTTGAAGATGATCAAGATGATGAAAATGATAAAGATGAAGCAGATGATATGTCGTTTACTAAGCTTACAAATTTAACAACTGAAGAAACTACTGAAATTATTAAGGAAGATAATGAAACAAAAATGGTATTAATGGCTTCAAATGGAAATGATACAATCAAAATCACTTATAAAACTGAAGTAGAGTCTGATGAAACTGAAACAAAATTTGAAATGGAAACATATATTAATGGTGTAGAAAAAGAAGTTTCAATTGAAATAAAAACGGAACAAAATGAATATAAAATTGAAATAGAAGATGGCGATAACTTTTATGAATTCAAAAGAGAAGTTGAGTCAGAAGGAATTAAATATGAACTTGAATATGAAGTAAACGGAGTCAAAGGAGAAATTAAAATTATTGAGTCTTCAAATGAATTAGAAGAAAAAACATATACTTATGAAATTGAAGAAGAAGGTAAACATAAAGAATTTGAAATTGACGATAATGAAGATGATGATAATGATGATAATGAAACTCAAGACACAAGTTTTATACTATAATTAGATGATTGTAAAGAACTAGCGGTATTGTTAATAATACTGCTAGTTTTTTTATGGTTGTTTGAATAATCTATAATTTTACGTTATAATTGTTATAAAAGAGGTGATGAACATGAAATTTTTAAAAGATAATACAGTTGTTAATATTAGAGAGGCTACGCCTGATGATGCTCAAGAATTAATAAATCTTTTTAAAAAGATTGGTTCTAAAACATCATTTTTACTTATGAATCACTTAGGACTAGATATTAGTGTAGAAAAAGAAAAAGAGTATTTATCTAAAGCTAACGGTGAAATAACAACAAAGTATTTTATCGCGATCATAAACAATAAAATTGTAGGGAATTGTGGGATCAAAGGACATGACAACTATAAGACAAAACATAATGTGAATTTAAGTATTGCAATTCTAAATGAGTATTCAAATAAAGGATTAGGGAAATTATTATTAGAACACACAATCAATTATGCGAGAATTACTCAAGAAGTTAAGAACATATTTTTAGAAGTTAGAGAAGATAACATTTATGCAATAAAATTATATGAAAACATAGGATTTGTTAAGTGTGGTAGTATGCCAAATAAAGTTTTTGAAAATGGTAAATATTATTCAGAATTAATATATGTATTACAGATTTAAAATAGTGTTGAAATATAGGTTTTTAATTCAAGTATTATCAATATCTATCTAGATTTATTTATTATATTTGGTATAATATTTAATAGAAACAATAAAAGGAGGAAATATATATGAAATATGTATGCGATGTTTGTGGTTACATCTATGATCCTGAATTAGGAGATCCAGATGGTGGAATCGCTCCGGGAACAGCTTTTGAAGATATTCCTGAAGATTGGGTTTGCCCAGAATGTGGGGTAACTAAAGAAAACTTTAGCCCTCTTGACTAATTAAGGCGAATTAATAATGGGGAAATTCTTTAAAGAATTCCGTGAGTTTATTTCTAAAGGTAATGCTCTTGATTTAGCCGTTGGTTTAGTTATTGGTACTGCTTTTAATGCGATTATTAAAAGTTTGGTTGCTGATATTATTACACCATTAATTAGCTTGTTGTTTAAAGCTGATTTAAGCAATATGGCTTGGGTTTTAAGGGGTACTAGAGAATGGGATTCTGTTAATTCAACTTATGTATTAAGTGAAAATGCAGTGCTTTTAACTTATGGTAATTTCTTTCAAGCAATAATTGATTTTATCATAATTGCTCTAGCAATTTTCTTAGCTTTAAAGGTAATTACAAGATTGTCATCTAGATTACAGAAAGTTAAAGATGCAATTGCACCAAATAATAAAGAAATAAAGGAATAGATTATGAAGAAAGATATCGATATTTATACTTGGAAAAGAAAAAAACATTTCGAATATTATCAAGAATTTGATAATCCGTGTTTTTCTATCAATATAAATATCGATATTACTGCTTTAATAGATAAAACATGTGAAAGAAATTTAAAATTTTTTCCTTGTTTTCTTTTTTGTCTAATGAAAGCAATGAATCAAGTTGAAGAACTAAAATTCAGAGTAAGAGATAATAAAGTGGTTATCCACGATTTGATTCATCCTTCATATACTGTCTTAAATGAGACAGAAAATTTTGTTTTTTGTTATAGCAGATTTATCGATGATTTTGATATTTTTTATAATAGTGTTTTAGAAGATATTTTAATGGCTATAAAAGGTAATAATCTAAGTGATGAAGGAGGAAGAGATGATTTGGTATTTGTGTCGTCTGTTCCATGGATAGCTTTTAATAGTATTACACATCCGTTTAAAAAGGATGATCCTCATAGTATACCAAGGGTTACTTTTGGAAAATATTTTAAAGAAGGAAAAACAATTAAATTGCCAATCTCAGTGCAAGCGCATCATGGTTTAGTAGATGGCTTGCATATTGCTCGTTTATTAGAGAGAATAAATGAAGCTATAGTAACTTTATAATAGAAAATTTAATATCGATAGTTATTTAGGTGTATAACAGGGAATTAGGTGAAATTCCTAAACTGTGCCAGCAACCGTATTTCTGTTAGTTTTGCAAGTTATACCATTGCTTCAATATTTTGAAGTGAGAAGGTAGTGAAACGAAAAGGATAAGTCGGGAGACCTACCTAATTAATTAAATACATTTTAGGGAGAAAAAAAGATG